>CAYUWE010000085.1:0-5249 GCA_964448255.1 uncultured bacterium
ATATACCCCTTCTACTTGGTAATGCCTTAATTCAGCATTAATCTCTTTTGGTATTTGAGAAGGTTTTATTTGTTTCTCCCCAAGCATTTGCTGTCTAATTTCTCTTAACTTATTACTCATAGAAAATTTTACAGGGAGACCCTTAAAGGTATTATCATCAATATTTACCAAACTCCAAAGTGGCCTTTCTTCAGTATGATTGTCTAATTGCATGATTCCTATTTCATCAAAAATATGGACAATTTTAGAAACCTTATCTAAATCTAACACTAATATTTTTGAAAATAATGAAGAGGTGCTGTGTTTGCTTTTTCTTTGATGCGAATTTAATTCTATAAATGAACGTTTAGAGACAACACATTCCCATAATCTATCTAATGTAACACCTCTTAGACTTCCATGTACGGCTAATTTAACTTCATAATATCCAATATTATCAGAGGTGTCTAATTCTAAATCGAATTTTGTTTTATCATAGATAAATTGATCTAATAAATTTTGTGGACATTCAAATTGAATTCTCTCTTTATTCCTTGGAATAACTTCCGTCATGAATTCAACAATTTTCTTCTCGCTTTTGGTGATATAAACACCTTGCATGGGATCAAAAATAAAATCCTGGAATAAATCTTCTATTATTTTTCCTTCTTCAACAATATTTCTAGCTAATATCCCCTCTTCTTTTATAAAGGATTGTATTGTATCAAAAGTTAGATTAGCAGCAGATGATCTAACTTCAATACCATCATAAGAAAAATATAATGAAGCTTCTAATTCACCATCTAAATAAGATAGGTTGCACCTAGCTCCTAATACCCCAGTAAAAGGAAGGGTAACGAATTTGTTGATAACATCTAAACTAGAAACTTCAGCAAACCTTTGCAGCTCTGGAAGTGAGTTTTCTACAAATGTCCCAAATAGAGGTTCTGGCACTGTCATCTCACGAATAGATGATAGATTACGTAAATGCATCCTTTTTACATGCTCTGGAAACCTATAATAGGTGTTTTCATAAACCATTCCTGGCTGTGCGCATTCAAAAAGAACAGCTTCTTTTATTCCAATAACATTTTGATCAATAAAAATAGTTGGGTTTAATAATATTTTTGCTGAAGGAGGTTCAAGATATTCCAAATCAAAACGTAGCTGCGCATGAGAAAAAGAAAAATACAAAGGATTTTCTAATGATCCAGAAAATACACCTGGCAGCGCTGGCATATCTTCTGATAAATCTGATAAATTTCTAAGTTTATTATTCTTAATAGAAATATTGTATATCTTTGCTAAAAGCATACCAAATACTTCTAAATCTAATTGAGCAAGCCTTCTTGCCCTATCATTTTTTGAAATATCAGAAAAATGAGCGTGATTCATACATATCGATGCTATAGCAGCTCCAACATCTCCAAAAGAATCTTGGGAAAAATAATAATGCTTACCTAATATACCAATAGGCTCTTCATACCTTAAGGCTTCTAAAAACTGCTTAACATATGTTATTTGCAAAGGTTTTGAACGATATGGCAAACGAAGCGCTAATTGAAAATCAATTTTCTTTTTCTTTTGTGTTTTCTCTAAAGATTTTGGATTAAATATAAATGCTATTTCAGCTTGTAAAAAGCGATTTTCTTCTTTTGGTAAAAAGAAAGGAGAATGTGCTAATAACCTAGAAGCACCTATGTATTCATGTAATACTTGCTTTTGATAATTAGCATCAATTTTAGCTTCTTGTTTAGTTTTAGCTTCTTTTAGCGTTTCTAATATTTTTTGCTTTTGTTCACTATCTATACTTTCATCTTGATGTATATCCGTATCTTTGGAGTATTGCACTAAAATTGAATCTATATGCTCTTCTAAATAAAAAACCATAGCTGCCAAATGTTGGCAGTCATAGCGATAAGTACAATCACAATTAGAATGAATAGCTTGAGATTCAAATCTATCTATTTCTATTTCACTTTCATAAGTATTTTCGAAATTACCTAAAACTTTTCCAGAAAAACGTATAGTATCACTATCTAAACGTAATATTTTGCAATTAACAACTTTGTTTTTATCATGAAGATTTTTCCCTTCTTTTAAAATTCCAGGAGAAAAATCTTGTTTTAGCTTACGAAAATTTAACATAAATTAACTCTATTATTTAAACTTTGCCTCTGTTTAAGCAAATGATATATCCCTTTCGGTTTTACAATTTTTTTTAAACACCTGCAATGAAAAAATTTCAATGCATTAACTTAAAGAGTTCTTAAAAATTAAAAAATATCCTTTATAGGCTGCTGTGAACATAATTTACTAAAAAAAAGCATTTTTTTTATAAATGTTGATGCTTGAACAAAAAGATGTAAGAAAATATAATTGCAACATTAATTATGCGGGTGTAGCTCAGCGGTAGAGCATCACGTTGCCAACGTGAGGGTCGTGAGTTCGAACCTCATCACCCGCTATAAAAAGGAAAAATTAGTGACAAAAGAAGAAAATTTTAAAAATGAAGAAATAGAAGCAACAATAGAAAGAAGAGCTGCTTGTGAAATTCTATTAAAAGTAAAAGGATCTCCCAATCTCGCAAAAAAAGCACAAAAAGAAGCTATAAAAACAGTAGCTAAAGAAGTATCTCTCCCTGGTTTTAGAAAAGGAAAAGCCCCTCAAGATATTATATTAAAGAAATTTCCAAAGGCTGTAGATGAACAAAGTCATAAAGCATTAGCAAATGTTTTATTCCAAGAAACACAAAAGTTAGTAAAAATCCCACTATTAGGTCATCATTCATCTATATCTTACGATGTAAAATATTACTCTGTTGATGATGGCTGTGAAGTAAATTTTTCTTTTGAAACTGAACCTAGCGTTCCTTCTGTTGACCCAACAAAATTTCATATAAAAAATGTAAAAAGACAGCATGTTGGAGATAAAGAAATTAATGAAGCTATAAGGCAAGCTCGGTTTTTCTATGCTCAATGGAAAGAGATCATAGATAGACCCGTTCAAGAAGGAGACTATGTAATAATAGATTTAGAATCTATTGAAAAAGACCCTCCACTAAAGGTTTTTTCAGATACTAGATTTGAAGTTCTAGATAAATCTATAGCTCAATGGATGAAAAAATTACTTATAGGAGCAAAAAAAGGTGATGAAATAGAAGGGGTATCTTTCCCTGATGATGATCTCCCAGAAGAAGAAAAGAAAAAATTTGAACCTAAAAAAGTATTAGTAAAAGTTAAAAAAATTGAAGAAGCTATTTTGCCTGAAGAAAATGATGACTTTGCTAAAAAATTAGGGGCAAACAATGTAGAAGAAATGAAAAAGTCTGTAGCAGAAATGCTAAATAGACAGGCAGATGAAAAATTCGAAAAAGATAAAAGAGATCAAGTAAATCATTTTTTAATTGAAAGCACATCTTTTGATTTACCTTCTTCTTTGGTAAGGACAGAAAAAGAACATAGGTTAAACCACCTAAAAAACGATCCTCATTTTAAAGTAAGATGGGAAAAAATGGATCAAAAAGAGAAAGACAATTTTATAAAAGAAATTGAAAAACAAGCTAGAAATTCTATTGCACTATTTTACTTATCTAGAAAAATTGTTGATGACGCAAAAATTCCTATTTCTAATGAAGAAATACAAAACGAAGCTCAAGCGATATTTCTTTCTCAACATAAGGGACAAAAACCAACAGATAGTAAAAAGATTTCACAAGAAATATATGCGTTAGCTCTTTCAAAAATCATGTTAGCTAAGGCACAAGATTATATTTTAAATAAATAGAAAAACACTTGACCTACGATCTTATTATTTCTATAACTTGAATAAAATAAAAATAAGGGAAAAACTACTATGTCACTGACACCATATGTAATTGAAGATACAGGCCGTGGCGAACGTTCCATGGATATTTATTCGAGGCTATTAAAAGATAGAATTATATTTATCGGCACAGAAATACATGACCAAGTAGCAAATGTTGTTATTGCACAGCTATTATTCTTAAAAATGGAAGATCCTAAAAAAGCTATTAATCTATATGTTCATTCCCCTGGTGGATCTATCACTGCAGGATTAGCTATCTTTGATACTATGCAGTTTCTTGGTTGTGAAATTCATACTTATTGTATTGGAATAGCTGCATCGATGGCAGCAATACTTCTAGCAGCTGGAACAAAAGGTAAACGCTTTGCTCTTCCACATAGCCGTATTATGCTTCACCAACCATGGGGTGGTGTCGGCGGAACATCAGAAGATATTGCTCTTCAAGCAAAAGAAATTTTAGAATTAAAAAAGATAACAGCAAAAATTATGTCAGAATGTACCGGCCAAACAATTGAAAAAATATTAGAAGACTCTGAAAGAGATTTTTATATGAATGCAAGTAATGCAAAAGAATATGGTATCATCGATGAAATAGCTGAACCAAAACACCTAGATAAGCAAGCAAAAAAATGAAAAAACATGAAAAAATAGCTCATTGTTCTTTTTGTGGTAGGCCTGAAGATACAGTAGAAAAATTAATTTCTGGTCCTGATGCATTTATATGCGATAAATGCATTCACCTATGTAATGACATAATCAAAAAAAAACCAACGCCAAAAGAATTAAAACTTCTAAAACCAAAAGAAATTAAAGAAAAACTCGATGAATATGTAATTGGCCAGGAAAAAGCAAAAAAAACTATTTCTGTAGCAGTATATAATCACTATAAAAGAATACGTTTAAGAGAAAAAGAAAAACCAGAAATCGAATACCATAAATCCAATGTGCTTTTAATTGGTCCTACCGGGTCTGGGAAAACCCTTCTCGCTAGAACATTAGCTACTCTATTAGATGTTCCCTTTGCAATAACTGATGCAACAACACTAACAGAAGCTGGATACGTTGGAGAAGATGTAGAAAATATTATTCTTAGATTAATCCAAGCAGCAGATTATGATGTTGCTAGAACAGAGCAAGGAATAATCTACGTAGATGAAATAGATAAAATTAGAAAAACTTCAAGCAACGTTTCTATTACAAGAGATGTATCAGGAGAAGGCGTACAACAAGCATTATTAAAAATTGTAGAAGGAACTATAGCAAACGTCCCTCCAAAAGGTGGAAGAAAACACCCTAACCAAGAATATATAAAAATAAACACTCAAAATATTCTATTTATAGTTGGTGGAGCTTTTATACATTTAGATAAAGTAATAGCAAAACGCCTTGGAAAAAGCACAATAGGATTTTCTTCATCAGGTAAAAAAGAAGAACATTCAGAC
>CAYUWE010000086.1:0-5210 GCA_964448255.1 uncultured bacterium
CAATAAATCCGTTTTGTTTGAGCAATAATGAGAGATTATTAAAATCTTTTATTACTTCTGCTCCTTGTGGAGATTTTGAATTTTCATATTTTGAGAGTATTCTATCTAATCCTTTTGCAATTACGTAAATTGAATTGTTTCTTGTTCCAGGAAGTATATTTTTTGCTTTATCAAGAATAGGGGAATATACAACGAGGCAAAGTGCTTTTTGTTCTTCAGGAAGTGTTAGGTAAGTTTGATAGTCATATATTGGGAAATCGGTTCTTTGTAATTCTGCATTTTTCGGCATCCACTTGTGTTTTATAATATTTTCTATTTGAGCTATTTGAGTTTTTGCTATTTGTGAAAGGTTAAATACTAAAAAGCTTTTGCTATTTGTTAGTTCGTTAATATTGATTACGTACTCATTTCCATGGGAAATTAAATGTTCATCTGTTTTTCTTGTTATTTTAGCTAATTCATTGATGATTAATTGATCATATTGATCTTTTCTTTTTAAATTTTCATTTGATGAAAAATTAGCTATATCCTCATGGAGTTGGAGATAAATTTTCTCGTCGTTCCAATCGAGAAGGACTTTGGAAAAATAAGGGTTTTTATCCTCTAGCGACAGGCTTAATAAATCTTTATTAGAAGTGTCTTTGTATAAATTTTCTAATTGCCCATAGATATATCCATAGTCCCATAGCGCTTCTGTATTTAATATTCTTTTTCCATGCTTTTTTAAAATATTTAGTGATTGTAAAAGTAGGTTTTCTTTAGCTGATAAAAGATGTAATTCATTTGATGCATCTTCATTAACTACTTCCTGGTCTTCAATTTTTTTCCTTAGAGTATTTTTTTCTAATTTTATTTGTTTTTTTACGTTATCAAAACATTCAAGCAAGCTAGTGTAATATTGATTTTTGTTTTCAATAGGCACTTGCAGAAGATTTGAAAAATATCTTCTCGTTGCTAAAGAATCCTCTCCGAATATCTGAGTAAAATTGCTTATGTCATGACAAAGTGTGAAAAGAGATTCTTTAGAATATTCGGAATGCGGAGATGATGCTATTTGTTCAATGTTTAAGCCGTTATCACTTATGCCGGCAATAGATTCAGCAATTTGCGCTAACCTGTCAAAAATTATTTTACAATATAAATCTGAAATCTTACCGTCTTTTAATTTTTTAAAAGAAAATGAAAAATAATTATCAACTTCATCCAATGGTAGGTGTTGAGATAATTGCCTTTGTATAATTACTGTTTTACTATGATCATTTGAAGATAGCTTTGATAAAGATAATTGCGATGGTACAAATGGTATTAGTGCTCCTGAACGTGGAAGGAAATTTTTGATTTTTTTTGCATCGATTAACTTATTGAAATGTAGGTAGATTTCATTTTGGTTATCTTTATTTATCTCAATGCTATTTGGAGATATTTTTAGATGCTTACAAAAAGATGAAACCCAATCTAGAGCTTCACCTTCTAAGCTGTTAACCCGTCTCATAGCATCAATAGATACTTGGTGGGCTTGTTTTTCACCAATAGGCTCTTTTAATGGCTTTGTATAATAAAAGACGGTTGGTAAAATATTGTAAATTGTTAAAAGAATAACAGCTACGATAATAAATAGCTGCCAAGGTTGGCGCTTTTGCATTTCCCCTCAACTCTAATTTAAATTATAAAAAATAATCTAAATGATACGTAATAATAGATGATTCTGTCTAGTAAAATTAGATATGTATTTTTCAAGTCTAATTATCTTGTAGTATAAAAGTATTTATGCGATTCTTCACGAGGTTTGGCTAGTATAAGAATTAATATTAAGAGATATAATTTGAGTGAATCTTTAGTTGATAAAATTGATTTAACAAAAATACCTAATCACATTGCTATTATGATGGATGGTAATAGAAGGTGGGCAAAAAAAAAAGGTTTTTCAAAAGAAAAGGGACACTGGGAAGGAGCAAAAGTTTTATCAAAAGTTGTAAAAGCAGCAGGCAATCTTGGAGTAAAGGTAGTTACAGTATACGCCTTTTCTACTGAAAATTGGCTTCGTTCAAAAAAAGAAATTACAAGCTTAATGTATCTATTTGAAACCTATCTTATAAATAAAAGAAATTATTTTGTTAAAAATGGAGTTAAATTAGAGACAATAGGGGATATAACGCCATGTCCCGATAGGGTGAAAAAAGCATTAGAAAAGACAAAAAAGGTAACAGAAAATTGTAATAAAATGACTTTGGTAGTGGCATTTAACTATGGTGGAAGAGATGAGATAAAACGGGCTGTAAAAAAAATGCTTGTTGATTATGATCAAGGGAAAATAAAAATAGATGAAGTAACAGAAAATACTATTTCGCAATATGTTGATACGGCTAAATGGAAAGATCCAGAATTACTAATTAGAACTAGTGGGGAATATCGCTTGAGTAATTTTTTATTATGGCAATCATCTTATACAGAAATTGTAATTGTTGATACCCTATGGCCAGACTTTACTAAAGAAAATTTATATCTCTCTATTCTGGAGTATCAATTAAGACAACGGCGGTTAGGAGAATGAGTTTTAAAAGTGAATTAAAAAAAAGAACTTATGTTTCTATATTAGCAATTATCATAGTTGCTTTTTTTGTATATTTTTCTTCTATTTGGGTTTTTAAGCCCATACTTACAATAGTAATCTCTCTTGTTACTGCTATGGCGTTATATGAATATGCTAAGCTAAATAAACAACAGATATTTATTCCATTATTAATTGGTGTTGGTATAGCTGAGATAATTTCTTTTTCTTTTTTAGCATTTTTCTCTGATATGTTTTTAACTCCTATTTTTATTCTATTTATCTATTTGCTTATTCTTTTCTTAAATAATATGTCTTCAATTTCCGGATCTATCGCTAGGATATCTACATCATTATTTGGGTTAATTTATATAGCTATGCCGCTTGGTATGCTATTGCCAATACTATATTTTGCTAATGAAGATGGGAGATTATGGGTATTTTATTTAATTTTAGTAACAAAAGTTAACGATATTGCAGCATATTTCGGTGGTAAGTTATTTGGTAAAAAGAAGCTTAGTAAAGTAAGTCCTAATAAAACTATTGAAGGTTCAATTATAGGATTAATTTTTTCAGTAATTATTAGTGTTATATTTTCATATTGTACAAAAGCTTGGTGTTATAGTTATTTCCAGTTAGATCTTCTCCCTTCAATAATTTTAGGTGTTCTATTAGGAATAGTTGGACAGATTGGAGATTTATGCGAATCTCTTATTAAAAGAGATGCAAAAATAAAAGATAGTAATGCTATCCCTGGATTAGGAGGGATATTGGATATGATAGATTCATTAATTTTTAACATTCCAATTATATTTTTCTATTTGTTGAGGTGAAAATTTAATGATTATTACGATAGATGGCCCAGCAGGAACAGGTAAATCTACAGTTGCTAAGTTATTAGCTAAGAAGTTGGATTATGTTTATTTTGATACCGGAGCAATGTATCGGGCAGTAACGTATTTAGCGATAAAGAAAAACCTAAATGTGAAGAAAAAAAGTGATATAATACGTTTACTTCGCTTGTTTTCTTTTGATATTGTTACAGATAGTCATGGCAATAAAAAATATTTTGTAAATAAAGAAGAAGTTACTTCTAAGATAAGAAATATTAACGTTTCAAATAAAGTATCTGAAGTCGCAGCAATACCCATGATAAGAAGGGCATTAGTCCCACTTCAAAGGAGATTTGCAAAAAATAAAAATGTAATCTTCGAAGGAAGGGATATGGGTAGTGTAGTTTTCCCTTATGCTCAGCTAAAGATATATTTAGTAGCCAGTCCTGATGTTTGTGCTGAAAGAAGATTAAAAGAGTTAAAAGAGAAATTTCCAGATGACAAATTTTCACTTAAAGAAGTGGAAGGGGAGATGAAAAAAAGAGATGAGATTGATTCAAAGAGAAAAGTTTCTCCTTTAGTTTGTCCAAAAGATGCTTATTCTATTGATACTTCATCATTAACAGTAGCTGAAGTAATTGAAAAAATATTGACTGTTTTACAAAAAAAACAAGAAACGATTTTTTATAGAAAAATGAAATTTTTCTATCGTTTTATCCTGTTTGTAGCATTTTTATTTTTTAAAATATTTTATCGATTAAAAGTTTATGGAAGAGAAAATTTTGTAAAAGGAAAAGCTATTTTAGCTGCTAATCACTGTTCATATTATGATCCTCCTATTGTAGCAGTATCTTCACCTGAAGAAATTTATTTTTTAGCTAGAAAAAAACTTTTTAAAGTGCCCTTACTTGGAAAAGCGATTAAAGCTTTGAATTCACTGCCAGTATCTAGAAAACCTTCTGATAAAGATACATTTAAAAAAATTGAGGTTATATTAAATAGAGGGAAAAAAATCCTACTTTTTCCAGAAGGAGAAAGAACACACACCGGAGAAATACAGAAATTATTAGGTGGTGTTGGGTTAATGGTTTATCGGAATAATTGCATAGTTATACCAACATATATTGAAGGAACATTTAAAATATGGAATAGAAAGAAAAAGGTTCCCAAAATTTTTGGAAAGGTTATTTGTGTTTTTGGAAGGCCTATTGACCCTTCAATAATAAAAAACATGGATAAAAATGAAGCTATAGAAAAGATTTCTGATGAAATAAAGGCTTCATTACTACGCCTTCAAAAATGGTGTAAAAAAGGTTGTGTTGGGCCTTTGCCATAAATGATTATTGGAAAAAATAATTATTCTAGAGCATAATGTATGCATAATACTTTATTTGGAGGAATAATATGAATGAACATAAGTATGTAGTTGATCTTACTGATGATAATTTTCAAAAGGAAATAGAAAAGGGCGTTGTATTAGTTGATTTTAACGCTGTATGGTGTGCTCCTTGTCGTATGTTATCACCTATCATTGAACAAGTAGCAGAACATTTTCATGATAAAGTTGTTATTGCTAAAGTCGATATTGATAATGAACAAAAAATTGCGGCACAATATCAAGTAACTTCAGTACCTACAGTAGTATTATTTAAAAATGGGAAAGAAGTAGATAGGCTAGTTGGGTTAAGAGATTTTGATGCATTAAAAGAATTTATTTTAAAAGCTCTTCAATAAACGGATTTATTATGATATCTCGTTTTATTTTCTTCTCGTTTATTTTTATTATTATAGGAGGATTTCTTTTACATTTTGATGTGGATGTACCTTAT
>CAYUWE010000087.1:0-5209 GCA_964448255.1 uncultured bacterium
GCTAAGGACTATTCAGAAATGGACGCTTCAAAACAAGCTGAGTTATTTAATGAGTTTAACGACTTTAAAATGAAAGAGATTGACGAGGCTGTAAAGTCTAAAGCGTCAAAAGAAGATATCAATGCTTTAAAAGATGAGTTCTCAAAAGGTTTAGTTGAGCAACAAAAAGCATTAAACTCTGCATTAAAAGATATGGGAGTTACCATTAAATCATTAGCTAAAGGAGAGAAAAAAGAAGAAGTTGTAACACTTAAATCTTTATTAGCTGAAAAAGAGGGAGAGTTTGCACAATTAAAAGAGGATAGAAACGGGCGTATCAAAATGCAAGTTAAGGCGTCTGCTACTATGACTACTGCAAACTATTCAGGTGGTGATTATGTACAAGCTCAAAGATTACCATTATTCAACGATTTACCGTTAACACCGATTAACAACGTTTTAGCGTATGTAAATCAAAGAAACGCGTCATCTCCGTTAATTGAGTGGGTTGATAAGAGAAATAGGGACGGTCAAGCTGATTATACTGCTGAGGGAACTTTAAAAAATCAAGTTGATTTTGATTTTGTAATTGAGGCTACTAAAGTTCAAAAAATTACAGCTTACATTAAAGTTTCAAGAGAGATGTTAAATGATGTACCATATATGAGAGGTGCTATCAATGACGAGTTAAGAACTGTTGTTTTAGATAAATTAGCTGATGAGGTTTTATCAGGTGCTGGTGGATCAACTGCAATTGAGGGTATCATTACTAAAGCAACTGCATGGAGTGCAGGAGGTTTCGCAGGTAAAGTATCAAGCCCTAACTATTTTGATGTATTAAGAACTGCATTAACTCAAATTACTTTAGAGGGTTACTCAGCAAACATCATTATGTTACACCCTGAGGACTATGCTATCATGGAAATGACTAAAGGTACTGACGCTGTTTATGTTAACGGTCAATTCTTATTCATGGGAGTACCAGTAGTACAAAACGCAGGAATGGAACAAGGTAAATTCTTAGTATATGATAGAAACGCTATCGATATGTATACTTGGGAAAACTTTAACATTGAAGTAGGTTACGAGAATGACGATTTAACTAAGAACTTAGTTACTATGGTTGGAGAGTTAAGAGCTTGTAATGTTATTTCAACTAACAAATCTAAAGCAATTGTTTATGGAGATTTAGAAGTAGCTAAAACTGCAATAACAGAGGCTTAAAATATTTTAACCTATGGAAAGTAAAGCAAAGCAAACTAAAAAAGTAGAAGCATTAAAACCTTACAAAGGTTACAAAAAATTTACTATCTTGAAAGAACATAAAAACCATAAGAAAGGCTCTGAAGTTGAGTTAACTTATGAAGTTTATGAGATATTTAAGAAATTAAAACTTGTAAAATAATGTCTATTTTTTTAAACATAAATGATTTTAAGGGGAGGTACAGAATTAGTACCTCTTCTTATAATCAACAGACTTTTCAAGATTACATTGACCAAGTAGAGGAACAAGTAATCATTGATACATTTGATTTAGCATTTTATTTAGACGCTGAAACAACACCAACAAAAGATAAGTTTACTGACTTATTAGAGAATGGATATAAGGACTACTTATTAGGGTCTGTTTATTTCTATTACATGAGAGATAATTTTACACCAACCTCAACAGGAAACGTAAAATTGAATAACTCAAACAGTACAAACATACCAGACGGAACAACGATTGGTATATCTAAAGACCGCTACAATCTAGGGGTTTCTGCATTTAACACATATACAACAGACTTTTTAAATGAGAATGCTGTTAAAAGTGAATTAATTGATAGTACAGTTGATTTAGGGGGCGGTCAATATAGACTATTCCTTAATGATATTGAATACTTATACGCAAATGATACAATAACTATTGATAAAGTAGATTATACAGTACAATCTGTTAATGACTTAGATAGTTCAGTTGTAATACTTGCAAATGAAGATTTAAGTGGAAGAAAAGCGATATGGTTGCCTTTTTGTACTACTTATTATGAAGAATTGGAATACATAACACCTTTATAAAATTTAATTATGAAAAAACTTTACAGTAGTGGTAATTACATTGTTTATGAAAATGGAGCAGGTAATACCTTAGAATACCCAAAAGGTTTTACAGTTTACACATTTAAAAATGATGTTTACCAAATTACAGAACAGTCAGGAGTTGGGATACAGTCTTTGGCTATTCCTGTTGCTGATATTTCAAATATATATGATGAGGCGGGGTCAACTGCATATAGTGAAGCAACATTATTAGAATTTTTACGTTTAAATACGGGTTTTAAGTCAGCCTCAGGAGGTAGTGGGGCGGGTGCTAGTGGTACAGGTACGCCTTATGTTATTTCTAGTGATGACGCTACTGTATACGCAGATAGTGCAAAGGGAGTGAAAGACCCTAACGGAATAGACGGTTTACACTTTACAAATAGCTCAGACCCAACAAATAAAATAAATTGGTATTACTTAAATAATGCTAATAGAACAAGTGGAGAAACTTTAACAACTTTACAAGGTGGTTATGCAATTATAACTGTATATGCTACGGGAGTATGTTATTTTAACGTATATACAAAGCGTAAAAATGACGGTAATGATGTATCTTGGTATAGGTCAAGGGTTGTATATCTAACTTATAATAGTTTAGACGCTTATGTAAATCAAAGAGTATTAATATATTGGGGTCAAGAGCCTGATGTTTATCCTGATTTACCTAGAGTTGAAATGGTAAGGGATACAGTTAGTACAGTAGGTCCTGAGGACCCAGACGAAGAAATATTCTTATCATCTTTAAATACCTCAACAAGTTATCCTGCTGGTACATATAGCTTTACAGCTCAATCATTAGGTTATATTAACAGTGGTATTTATCATAATTTTCCTTGTACATATAACGAGGATACAACTGCTTTAGCTAGTACACTTACTTCTTTAACTTCTAGCGTATCAAGTTTAACAAGTTTTTTAAATGCTGTAAGCTTAGGTAGATTTTTCAGAGGTTTTGTTATGGATGAAGCTGAAATGTTGGCTTTACCAAGTCCTGTAAGGTATCAATACGTTGTAAGGGTAGATACAGAAACTATTTGGGAGTTTGACGGTGTTAATTTTTATGATACTGGAATTGTTGCAAGTGTATCGGGTATTGCTCAAGAAGAAGAGTTAGTATTAGCATATTCAAACACTCATTACATTGATTTAGACGGTGCAAACGATTATATCAACTTAACAAATGTAGATACTAATATTTTAGATTATACTCAACAATGGAGTATTGGATATAATCTTGAAAATGTAAGTCCTGTTAATGACGGAACAAAAACAACTTTATTTAAACGAGGCAATAATGAGATAACTCTTTTAAAGGGAGGTACTAACTGGGGTATATATGTTTATGCAAATGGGGTATCAATAGCCCAAGCAAATACATGGCACGCACCACAAGCAGGAAGTAATATCTTTATTGTATGTACAGGAACAAGATTAAGATACTATTTAGACGGTAATTTAAGGGCTAATATGGTTTTTAACGCTAATATATCTAACAATGACCCTGTTGGAGATTTACAAGTAGGTAACGGTGGAAATGTAGGCTCAAATTGGTTTGGTGGAGTAAATAACTTAATGTTAATGGTTGGTAGCCAAGCTTTATTAGGTGCAGATGAAAGAGCAGAGTATTTCTCAAAAGAAGATGCAACAACTTTATCGTTTTATCCGTCAGTTTTTGACTTTATACCATTAGGAGAAAGACCATATCCAAACGTACTAGGATTAAAACAAGTAGTTGAGGGTACTTTAGAAAATGGTACAGAAAGCAACTATTATCAAAGACCTATTCCAGGAGCTTTAGGTGTACCTTTTACAGATTATCCAGGACAGTATATCAAATTAGACGGTACTAACAACTATATTGAGTTTACAAATGCCGATACAGATGTATTAGACTTTACTAAACAATGGGCGGTATCTTTAAAACTTAAAAGTGTATCAGGTGTTAATGATAGCTCATATACTATTGTTTATAAAAGAGGTAACAATGAAATAACACTTAGAAAAGGTGGCTCAAATTGGGGTATATACGTTTATGCTAACGGTGTTGCAATTGCTCAGGCAAATACATGGTACGCACCTACTTTTGATAGTGATGTTGTTTTTATTTGTTCAGGTACAAGGTTAGAATATTACTTAAATGGAGTAAGGAGAGCATTTTTAACTTTCAATAGTAATATATCTAATAATGATCCTGTTGGTAATTTATTAATCGGTAAAAACGGAAATAATGGAGGTTATTGGTATGGTGGTATTGATAACGCTATATTATTGGTTGGTGCTAACTCGCAATTGACTAGCACTCAAGTAAATGAGTATAGAAATAACACAGTACCAACGCAACTAAGTTATTATAGTGCATTACTTGATTATGTACCATTTGGAGCAGATAGTTATCCAACTGTTGCAGGTTTAAAAGGTAATGTATCAGGTAGCTTAGTAGGAGGACAACCAGAGGACTTTGTAAATATTTAAAATTAAAACATGAAACATTTATATATAGTAAAAAATATAACGTCGGGGGAAGCTAATTCCCCTAGCGTTTTTAGAAAAGACGGGGTAATAGGTGCAGATACTTATACTTTATTAAAAAAAGATAATAGCGAATATCCAACTGGAGAATATTTGTATTTATTAAGCCAAGAAGAGTATAAAGCGGTTAATAGCTTACCTATTTTTACGCCTGTATGTTATGATATTAGAGCTTACAAAAGATATGATAGAGATTTTTGTAGTGAGATAGTTTTACAATTCCAAAGCGACGCAGGGGCATTGAGTAAGACAGATACAAACGCTTTATTAAGTCTTTTAGGTGGTGTTTTAGAGTTTTTAAACATAAATAGCCCTCATCATGCTTATACAGAGCTACAATTGGTTACTCCAAACGCTTTATTCCCTCAAGTATTAAAAGATAAATATTTAGCTATTTTAGACGAATATTTAAAGAAATACCCTAGAGTATGATTGATCCAAGAGAAGCATTACTAGAAAATGTAAAAATAAAAGCTCATAATGTATATTCAACTTATGAAACTGGTTTTTTTTGAATATTCTTGGAAAGGTAGAACTAAAAAAGACCATTTTAAGAAAATAAAAAAAAAAGGATAAATTTTAATTCTAAGTTAGAAAACGTACCAAATGACATTAT
>CAYUWE010000088.1:0-5196 GCA_964448255.1 uncultured bacterium
TATAACGTTTTTTGTTGTACTAGAGATAAAATGATTTATATCTGAAGTTAATTTTTTTATTTTTTTCTTGCAGTTTAGTGATTTTATGGAAGAAGTAAAAATATCTAAAATGTCTTGTGTTTCTAAAAAATCTTGGATGAATTCTGTTACTCCAGATTGCATTGCTTTTGTTCTATAAGCTTTATTTAATTTCCCAGATATTAGAAGTATTGGAATATCTTCTAGTTCTTTATTTTGTCTTATTTTTTTACAAAGAAATAAAGGTTTACAATCTTTTGCTTGAGAGTCAATAACAATAAAATCGACTTCATATAATTTTAAAGTTGATAAAGCAGCAGTAGATGTTGTTTCTTCTAAGATTTCAAATTGCTTTGATAAATGTTTTTTTATCCAGCGTCTTGTTAGAGCTTTATCACTTACTACTAAAATAATAGGTTTATTGATACTTCTAGCCATACAATTTTGTTTTATCACATACAAGTATTACCCAAAAGAGGCTTTTTCTAAAGCTACCATCAATATAGAAATATCAGCAGGGGATACTCCGTCAATGCGAGAGGCGTTTTCTAAATTTTTTGGAGAAAATTTGATAAGCTTTTCTTTTGCTTCAGCTTTTAACCCTTTTATCAAAGAAAAACTAAAGCTTTGTGGGACAACTATTTTTTCTAATCGATTCCATTTTTGTGCTTCTTTTCTCTGTCTTTTGATATACCCTTCATATTTTATTTCAATTTCAATTTGTTCATTAATTTCTCTGCCAAAATCTACTATATGATTTTCAAAATCTAAGAGTAGTTGCTTATATGATATTTCAGGGCGGCTAAGCAGTTGAAAAAGTGATACATGCTTGGCTAAAAAAGATACTTTTGTTTTTTTCAATTTCTCCAACGCTTCATTAATACAATCTTTTTTATGTTTTACTTTTTCATATTGTTCTTTTGAGATTAATCCTAAATGGTAGCCGTATTCTCTTAATCTTAAATCGGCATTATCTTGCCTTAAAATAAGACGATGTTCTGCTCTAGATGTAAACATACGATAAGGTTCATCTAATTCTTTTGTAGTGATATCGGTTAACATTACTCCGATATAACTCTCTTGGCGAGTTAGTGAAAATTTTGGTTTATTTAATATGCTATTTACAGCGTTAATTCCTGCTATTAATCCTTGTGCTGCTGCTTCTTCATATCCTGTTGTTCCATTAATTTGTCCTGCAAAAAATAATCCTTTTATTTTCTTAGTTTCTAAATAAGTGTCTATTTGACCGCTTATTATATAATCATATTCTATTGCATAAGCAGGGCGCATTATTTTAGCATGTCTTAAAGCTGGAATTGATGTAATAAATTGTTCTTGCACTTCAATAGGTAAAGAAGAAGAAAGGCCATTTACGTATATTTCATTTGTATCTAATCCTTCGGGTTCTAAAAATATTTGGTGTCTTTCTCTATGGGGAAATCTAACAATTTTATCTTCAATAGAAGGGCAATACCTTGGTCCTACACCTTGTATTTTCCCTAAAAATAATGCTGAACGATGAATATTATTTTTTACAATTCTTGAGGTATTATCGTTGGTATAAGTAATAAAACAATTTACTTGTTTTAATTTGTAATTTTGATCTTTTTTGTCGTAAGAAAAGAAAACATTGTCCTCACCTTTTTGGACTTCTACAAGAGAAAAATCAATGCTATTAGCATTGATGCGAGGGGGTGTTCCTGTTTTTAATTTATCTAGAGAAAACCCAAGTTCATTTAATGATAATGAAATACTATTACATGCTTCTTCTCCACTTCTTCCGCCTTCATATTTAGCATCACCGATGAATATTGCACCTTTCATAAAAGTGCCAGTAGTTAATATTACGGTTTTACTTAAAAAAATTATTCCATCTTGTGTGACAACACCTTTTATTTGATCTTTATCACAAAGTAATTTTTCAATTTTTGCTTGTCTAATATCTAAGTTTTTAGTGTTTTCAAGGAAATATTTTATGTTTTTAGAATATGTTGCTTTATCTATTTGGGCACGAGGTGAACGTACAGCCGGCCCTTTTGAAGCATTAAGCATTCTATAATGGATGCCTGTATCATCGGATATTTTACCCATTATGCCACCAAGGGCATCAATTTCCCTTACAATATGACCTTTTGCAATCCCTCCAATAGAAGGATTGCAGCTCATTTTACCGATATGATCTAAATGCAGGGTTAATAATAAAGTAGATACACCCATTTTAGCTGAAGCATAGGCAGCTTCACATCCAGCATGGCCTGCACCTACAACTATTACATCATATTGAAATGGATAAGTCCACATGGGTTATTTTTTCTTATGACGGTCGCGTCTTCTTCTTTTTTTTCTTTTATGTTTAGCTATTTTAGCTTTTCTTTTTTTCTTAACTGATGCCATTTTTTTTCCTTTATTAAAGAAAAATATATTAATTTTTCCGTTAAATTTTATCTAATAATTCATAAAAAGTAAAGAAGATGAAAAAAAGGTTAAAACCCTTCTTCTGAATCTCTTTGCCCTACAGGGGAATAATTAGCAAATTGAACAATTTCTTTACGATAAGTAAAGTAAACTGACCCTACTGTTCCATGTCTATTTTTTGATAGTATTAATTCTGCTTGCCCGGGTTTATCAAATGGGTCGTAATATTCCCTTCTTAGTAAAAACATTACTAAGTCACTATCTTGTTCTATGGAGCCACTTTCTCTTAGATCACTCATCATGGGCCTATGTCCTTGTCTTTCTTCAACTTTCCTAGATAGCTGGGATAGACATAATATAGGGATGGATAGCTCTCTTGCTAAATTTTTTAATAACCTTGATATTTCGGAGATTTCATTTTGTCTATTTTCAACAGTTCTAGTACTTCCAGATCCGGAGAGAAGTTGCAAGTAATCTATCATTAAAAATTTTATATCAAATATTTCTTTCATTCTTCTTGCTCTAGCTCTGAGGTCTGTTATCTTTAACCCAGGCTGATCGTCTATGACAATAGTGCTATGCATTAATTTATTTACCGCACTAACAACTCTTTGATATTCTTCTCCTTCAATAGCTCCGGTTTGTATTTTTGTAGATTCTACTTCAGATTGTGAACAAATGATACGATGAAGCAGCTGCTCTGAGCTCATCTCTAAAGAAAAGATTCCAACAGGAAGATTACTTTTTAAACTAACATTTTCTACAACATTTAAAGCTAAAGCTGTTTTCCCCATAGCAGGGCGTGCAGCTAGTATCATAAGGTTTGAGTTATTCATTCCGTTTATCATTTTATCTAAATCGTTAAAATGAGTAGGTATGCCTGTTATTTTAGTATCATTTGGTCCTTTAGTTTTGTATTCTTCTTGTCTTTCTTGTAGTTCTTTTAGATAGGGGATTTGAGATTCTGATTTTACCCCGCTAAGTAAATCTTTTAGTTGAATGCCGGTAGTATTATTTGCACTTTGTGAGATATTAAAAAATTTACCTTGCGCTTCATCTAATGCTGCATGTACATCTTGTGGTTCTTGAAGGGCATCTTTTTCAATAATCTGTGCAGCATCTACCATTTGCCTTAGTATGGCTTTATCTTTTACTAAATTGACATATTCCTCTAAAAATGCTGAGGTACCAGCATATTGTGCTAAAGTGGTTAAATAGGAAAGGCCTCCTATATCTTCTAATTCTTTTTTTCTTTTTAACTCTTCTGCAATGATATGGATATCTGCAGGTTTATTTTTTTTATATAGTTCTTTTAGAGCATTAAAAATTGATCTATGTTCTGTATAGTAAAAATCTAAATCATTAAGACAATCTGCTGATGTATTTAAACTATTTACATTTGTAAGCATACATCCTAATACCATCATTTCAGATTCTTTAGAATGCGGTGCTGTTTTTATTTTTATATTCTCTTTCATAAGTAACCACTATTTTTTTTTGAAAGATAACAAAATTACTAAAAGAAAAGCAATAGAAGGTAAAAAGAAAAAACGGAAAGAGAGGGATTCGAACCCTCGATACCCTCACGGGTATGCGTCCTTAGCAGGGACGTGCTTTCGGCCACTCAGCCATCTTTCCAAACGAATAAAAAAGTTTAGTTATTTTTATTATTTTCTTCTAGGAAAAGATGACAAAGTTTATTCAAAAGTATAACTCTGAGATAATTTCTTGCCGTTAAGGGCATTCCAATATGTAGTCATCTGTGTACCATCAGGGTTTTGTACGACTATACTATATACTGGAAGGAAAATCTCTCTAGTTTTTCTTATAGCAAAGTCATTACCAAATGCTGCTCTAGCAATACTTTCTACTTGAGAAGATCTAAATTTTTTTGCTACACGGTTAGCATCTTTTGTAGGTTTAGATACAAGCCATTGATCTAATTTTGTTTCTGGAACTACTTGAAATCTTGGATTTTGCAAATGTAAGCGATAATGATTTCCATTTTGTACAATTAAACTTTTAGTTCTACATTTATCAATCCATAAATCTAAAATGTCATTTTCTACATTTAATAATTTAGATAACGCCTCTCTATCCATTGATCCGCCATTATGTGATAAGGCGTTTATAATTTTAAAATCTTCTTTTGATGCTCTAGCGACAATACAATCAGTAAATCCATGCGTTTTTTCCCATGAATGGGTATTTATAACCATTTCCCCATCAACTAAACTCCAAAGAATTAATCCTTCATTTGTTTTTTCAGTGCCACTACGACTATATTTTACTTCCATTAATAGATATGGATGAAAAGTAAGTTTAGGCTCTAAAAAGACATGTTCAGTATCTTTCAATAATTCTCTTTTGTGAGACTCCATTATTGTTTCTGCTGAATGTCTAACTTCTAAGGTTTGAAATTTTCCTTTTTGTAAGTAATCTAAAGCTATATTTCTTACTTCAGGGTAATTTACAGCAACCCAAAAAGAACCTCCAATTAATCCAAGCATAACAATCAAACTAAATAACGCACGCATTGTAATTATCCCTTCATATATTTGATTCCACCTCTAAATTTCATATAATATATTTTTATTATTCTTTCATAGACAAAAGAAATTCTGCGTTGCTATTCGTTTTTTTCATTCTTGATAAAAGTAAATTCATAGCATCAAGAGGGGTTAAATCAGCAAGTGCTTGTCTTAATAAATATATTTTTTCTAGTTCTGTTGGGTGATATAGTAATTCTTCTTTTCTAGTACC
>CAYUWE010000089.1:0-5184 GCA_964448255.1 uncultured bacterium
TCTTCTAAATCTTCAAAATTTATAAGTATAACAATTTTTAAAGGATTAACATTGAGACCTTGCAAAGCCATATTCATTTTCCCAATGATATACCAATCCATTTTGGAAATTTTTATATGCTCAGTAAAAGTCTTTAATGCTTTTGTATATTCTTCTCTTATCATGTCTAAATGATTATTTAATCTATATTTTCTATCAAAGATTTTCCTAATTTCTTTGCATTTATTATAAAAAATATTTGTATGGATAATTTCATTATGATAACAAGTAAGAAAAAAAAGGTGTTTGTTATGAGAAAATTATTACCATTTTTGATTTTTAGTGTTTTATTCTGCTGCTTTAGCTGTAATGTTCAAGAAAAAGAAAAACTTCTTTTTGTTATCATTGCACAAGAAGCAAATATTCAAAAACAAGCTGATAATACATATACTTTATCTTTAATATATACCCATAAAACTGTTACTTACTTTACTGATAGACCAGAGAGAAAAGCTGGTAAAATGCCTGTAAGTCAGTTTATAAAAATGTGGGATAAAGGTTACAAAAAAAGCCCTCCTAATGGAGCATATGTATTTTATGGAAGATCTGATGATCCTTTTTCTCAAAGAGATGTTGAGTTAACCAATCCTAAATACGATTCAAATAGCGATACACTTGTATTTACCATCAAATCACTATCTCCAGACAAACCAATAGAGGTAGGAAATATAGGAGAGACTGCTGTATTCATTGATGATTTAAGAGGTGAAGAAGACATCGGAGGATTTTAACATATTTTATTAAAAAAAATATGTATCAATAAAGTTAATTGGCGCATTTTATAATAGAATCTATTTTAAAATGCGTTTTTTCTAGTGTTTTATAGAATTTTACTTTCTTTGCTCTTATAATTTTCCCAATTATAATTAAAAAGGAAAAAATAATGGCAAGTGCAAGTTCAGGTATTTCTATATCAAATATTCATAAGATGCTTTGCTGCCCCGGTACTACAAGATTATTAGAAAATTCTCAAGTACTATCTTGCGAAGGAGCTCATGTTGTAAGCCTTTCTACAGCAATTACTATGTTTGGAAATATGGTAGGAGGTGAATGTCAAATAAAAGCGCCTTGCCCAATCTGTAGAGAGCAAATTATATCTTATCGTCCTATAAGGCTTATCCAAAATTTAGTTAATGAACTTTTTGGAAAACCAAAAGAAAACCAAGCTCTTGAAGCTGTTTTGGCAGCTATTCGTGAAAAAGAACACATGGAAATACAAGATTGTGAGTATCCATTTGAAAGAGTACCTTTTTATCATCAATATGGGAATTGGACTGAAAAGCATAGTTTACTAGGTCCTGAGAAAAAAATAGGATTTATTAGTGACCCTAAGTTTGCAAGCCAAAACCCAGGAAAAAGTGAAATCCATGATATAACTTTCTTTCGCATAGAAAAAACCAACAATACATTTAATATTAAAATGCATCTCAAGCGTACAGAAGACAATAATAATGTGGCTTGTTTTAAAGAATATTTATCAAAACTTGGATTTACTACTAAAATTTCAATAGATTTTAGCACTTTAGTAATAATATCTTCTAACAAGGATGATCTTTTATTACTTTTCAAAGTTATGCTACAGCATAATGATTTTCCAAAAGAATATGACGGCATTTTGAAACAGATTGTAGACGAAATTAATGCTCTACCATGATAGCATAATAGTATTATGAATATTGATAAATTATAATAATTACCTTCAGATAGCAGTTTAAAGAATTCCTTTAGTTTCAGCAATCAAAAGAGCTGAAGCTAAAAAAGCATCTCTACAAAAAACTTTTACCTTTGAACCTTTTATTGAAAGCTCAACAAACCCATTAACAAATGCTTCTTTTAATTCTTTCTTAGACAAAAAAAGACATTCATAAATTGCTTCAAATTCTTCTCTTTTTGTCTCATTGGAATTTGAAAAGTTTTTTACAACAAAAACATCTAGTACATTAGTGAGTATCCCACTGTCGGAAGCTATAGATGCAATTTTAACTGCACTTTTAGCTTTTACTCCTGTTTCCTCTTCCAGTTCACGAAGAGCTGCCATTTCTGATGTTTCAAAAATTTTTCTTCCACCTCTTGGTAATTCTATTTCCCACCCTCTTGTCGCATGCCGAAAAGTGATATTTACTAGAACTTTATTTTCCTTAGAAATAACCATTACAGAAACTCCTGAAGCCCCATTTAATCCATTTGTCGCAATAATTCTGTTATATGCTGTTGTTTTCCCATTTGGCAAAATAATAGGATCTCTTAGCCATATCCAATACTTATCTTCAAAAACCACACCAACACGACTGTATTTTTCAGCATCAATAGATGAAAATCCTTTTTCAATAAACTCTCTGTAGTACTGATCTTGCACTTTTATAATAGCATCGTAAGTATCAACAATTTGCATTTCTCCTTTTTTGTAATCTCCAATTTGTCCAAAATGAGAAAAAGGAAGGTATTTTAAATATTTTGTAATATTTCCATGTGAAGCATATGAACATTGAAAACATAGAAAAATGATAATTGAAATTGATTTCAATAACATGATGAACTCGTCAAATGTTTGCGAACAGTATATATTATTTATCAATAAATTTTCATTGTGAAACAATTTGTATAAGTTTTTCTTCCCAATTTGAATCTATTCCTAACTCTTCCTCTAATCTGAACTTTTATTTGGAAAAAACCATCAATTGCATTAACATTTAAGAAAAACAAAAGTAGTCTTATGTCACTTATAGAACAAATCAATGAAGATATTAAAAAATCAATAAAAAACAAGGATATGGTAAGACTTAACACCTTGCGTATGCTTAAAGCAAAAATACAGACTATAGATCCTCGAGCAAACCTTCCCGATAATGAAGTAATAAAGATTTTTAAGACCTATGAAAAAAATCTTAAAGATGTTCTAGAACAAGCTAAAGAAACTAATAGAATGGATATCGCTGAGAAATTAGAAAAGGAATTAATAATTATTCAAGAATTCCTTCCAAAAACACTTTCCGAAGAAGAAACTAAAAAAATAGTTGTTCAAGCAATAAATGATACTGGAGCTAAAACAAAAAAAGATACCGGCCTAGTTATGAAAACGATAATGAAACAAAATCTCCCTATAGATACTAGATTAGTAAAAAGCTTAGTTGACCAATTATTATCCGAATAATTTTTTAATTCTTAGAAGGCTAAATGGCTAAAGAAATTAAACCCACTGTTTCAAAAGAAAATACATTTGATCTATTAGATATTAGAATTGGAAAAATATTAGATGTTCAACTAGCTCCAAACTCCCCTAAAAAAGCTTATGTGTTGAAAATTGATTTTGGAAAATTTGGAGTTAAAACTAGCGTTGGTAGATTTACCAAACAGCCCATCGAAGAAATTAAAGGGAAATTAGTATTAGGAGTTTTAAATTTTCCCCCTAGGCAAATTGGAGATATAACTTCAGAGGTTTTGATTTTAGGAGTACAATATCCAAAAGCTAAAAGTGGTGAAGCCACTTTCATATCACCCATTGTAGAAGCTAAAATTGGTGGCAAATTATTTTAGCTTTCAAATAAAAGAGAATATATGAAAAAAAATCTTTTCAGTATCATGTATATTATTGACATTCTTATATGGATAGAATACACTGCAATTTATAGTTAACAGACGTATATTTTATCCAAATGGCAAAAAAATCTAAACATATCCGAAAGAAAGCTATTAAAATATTCAAAGTTCATGGAGGTGTCCTCAGATCTTCACAGGCAATTAATGAAGGTATCCATCCTCGTATTCTTTACGAATTACATGAGTTAGGCATTATTGAAAAGCTGCAAAGAGGTTTATATGCTTTAACAAATATGCCAGATGTTGGAGATCCTGATTTAATTACTATTTCAAAAAAAATCCCAGATGGGATTATTTGTTTGATATCTGCTTTGTATTTTCATCATTTAACTGTACAAATACCTAGATGGATTGATGTTGCCGTTAAAAGAAAATATATTCCTCCTAAAATTTTACATCCTCCTATTAGAATTCATTGGTTTTCAGATAAATTTTATAAAACCGGAATAGAAAAATTAAATTATGGTAGAACTAAGATAAAAATATACTCTAGAGAAAAAACAATCATCGATTGCTTTCGATTACGAAAAAAAGTTGGAATTGATATTGCAATAGAAGCTCTTAAAGAATATTTAAAACAAGATAATGTTAATATAAATCTTTTAATAAAATTTGCAAAAGAATCAAGGGTTATTAAGATTTTAGAACCATATTTACAAGCGTTAATTTATGACCAATCATAAAGTAAAAAATCTTGTAGCTTCAGTCAGGGATCGTTTATCAAATCTCTCTCGTACTACTCATAGGCCTTTTCAAGAATTATTACAATATTATGGCATGGAGAGATTTCTTTTTAGACTTTCTGAATCTGATTATCGTGATATATTTATTCTAAAGGGCGCTCTTCTACTAAAAGTTTGGAAAATCGCTGACTCTCGAACTACAAGAGATATAGATACATTAGCAAAAACATCTAATTCCTTAGACAATATTATGAAAATGATGAAAAAGATATGTGAACTAGTTCCATCTGTAAATGATGGTATTAATTTTATTTCCTCTTCAATCAAAGTAGAAAAAATGCAATTACTAAAAAAATATGAAGGAGTTCGAGTACAATTTGAAGGTCGATTAGGATCAGCTAAAATACCAATACAAATGGATATTGGATTTGGGGATGTGATTACACCTTATGCAAAAGTATCTAGATATCCAAATCTTTTGGATTTTCCAGGACCTAAACTTAAAACATATCCTCAAGAGACTTTAATTGCAGAAAAAATTCTTACAATAGTAGAAAAAGGAGAATCAAATAGTAGGATAAAGGATTTTTATGATGTATGGATCTTATTTCGAAATAATTCATTTTCTCATAAAATCTTATTATTAGCTCTTAATCGTACTTTTAAATCACGTAAAATCAAATATGAATCAGAAATTGTTTTGCATTCACTTGAATTATTTTTAAATAATTCACAATCTAGAATATTATGGGAAAGATTTAAAAAAAATAGAATCCCAGTGATACATAAAAATATTTCATTAGAAGTTTTAATTCGGGATATAATAACTTTTATAAAAAAATTCGGGAAAAAAGCAAATAAGATA
>CAYUWE010000090.1:0-5152 GCA_964448255.1 uncultured bacterium
TATGGTTTTATCTAAATTATCCCTTAATACAGGGAATATCACAGAAAAAACTAAAAAATAATTTTACAAATATCGATAAAAAACAATTATTTTTAAAAATTTCTTTGATAGCTGTGCCAGTAATACTTGCAACAGCAGAACAGTTTTTACCAAGTGAAATAAAAGCCTATCACCCTCTGCAAATGTGTGCCATTGCAGCTGCGACAATACTTTTTTTGAAAATTGATAAAAAATCTGAAGTTAAATATGCCAAAATTAAAGAAAGGGTAATTGATGAAAAACCCCCATCTCTACCAACAAAACCTTCTGACATTCCAGAAGCTCCAATCCCTTCACAGCTACCAGATGACGAAGTTGCATTGCCACCTCCCTCTCAAGAAGAAGAAGCTGATACAGACTCAACACATTCTTCCCCTATTGGTGAAGAAGATTCTCAATCTCTTGAAGATAGTTATGAAGTAATTAATATAGAAGATGTACCACAAGACCCTATCTCTCCTACTTCATTATTTTGGCAACAAGGATTAGATTCATTATACAGAATTTATAAGTCTATTTTCGGACAAACAAAACCTATTCATCCCCTTCGAGAACAATTGCATAGTGCTTATCTTGAGGAATTAAAAAATAACTTAAAAACTTTTGGATACTCAAAAGATGCAGTATTAACACAGTTACATTCCTTACCACAAATTGAAAACTCTTTATTTAATGCAACTAGCGAGTGTCTTACTCATCTTTATAATGATACTTATGAACATGCGGAAATACATTACGTAACTTTTATAGATTTACTTCGTAATGCTCTTCAACATGTAGATAGATCTCATATTCGAGATGATAATAGTGCCTTTTGCAAAGATCTATTAGATACTATTTGTTATGTTCGATACACCAGGATATCTCTTAAAGGATATATTAATAGCCTTTTTTCAAAAGATGTTATTGCTCTACCTGTTCCATCTTCTATGTCTTGCAGTACATTAACATCAATCATTCATAATGATAGCAAACATATAAATCATAAAGCTCCAAAAGAAATGAAAAGATCAAAATTTGCTGTTTCAAAAGATAAATTAAAAGGTCATCTTTGCATAGAATTTGATCCATCAAGAAGTGTTAATCCTCCATATGTAGATTCAATAGTTGAATTAGAAAATGCAAATGGATCCTCTAAAAAATCTATTAGATTTTTGAGACATGGAACACCAACAATGGAAACAGGAGTTTTAATACCAACTGCTATTATGATTTCTCAAGCTTTAGGTAATTTAGTAGCAAGGATATCTCTAGATACGCTAAGAAGTTGGATACCTCAAACAGAAGCTTCAATAATCCCTGAATATGTTGCTTATGTAAGTAAATGTAATGATAGAAATGAACAAGTATTATATGTGAACAATCAAAACCCTAAATTAAAACTTCAAGTAAAAGGTAATGAAGCCGAGAGAGTAGAAGCTATAAGAGGTGTAGAAACATCATTACCAAATTATAACTGTTTATCTATCCCTGTTGGAGATGGTGATATATTTTCATGTAAAGGTGAATTTTCTAAAGATCTAAGTGCTATAAATTACAAAGCTCTTCTTAATGACGCTATAGTACAACAAAAATATGGTGTTCTACTACCAAGAAAACTCAACTTTGAGAAATTAAAAGCTACTGCACCAAGAATTTTAGAAATGGTTCATGAAAATTATTTTGGTAATAAAGAAGTATTTTCTTCAACTCCTGATAAACAAACTTTTGCTTTAATTTCATTTGCTTACCTTACCTTGTATGTACTGTCAGAATTAAACATTAGTTTATTAGTCACTTCATGTAAGGATAATATCGATAGAGGCAACGTATTTAGACAGATAATTAAAATAATCTTACTTCTTCATATGAATAGGGAAAATGATCCTCAAATTCTACAAGAACTAAGAGAAAATTTAGCAGCTCCTCCTTTTATTGTTAAATCACAGGCTGTATTACTAAAAAGGCTAATATTATTAGAAAATGTAGTAGATAGAATAGCTAGACTAACTGAAGATAAAAAAGCAAAAATAAGAACTCTACAGCCATTTGAAGGATGGACAATAAAAGATATATCTACTCCAGATCCTCTAGTAGTACAAAAAGCAAATTAGAGTTTTTTTGCATCAATAATAAAAGTAACTGGACCATTGTTTATTAGTTCTACTTGCATTTTTGCAGCAAAAATGCCTGATTGAACGTTTTTTATTTGATTTTTTAATTCTTGAATAAATTTGTTGTAATATTCTTCTGCTATTTTAGGATCACAACTTTCAGTAAAAGAAGGCCTTCTTCCCATCATACAATCAGCATATAAGGTAAATTGTGAAACTACTAACACTTCACCATTAATATCTATTAAGGATTTATTCATTTTTTCATTTTCATCATGAAACATCCTTAGATTGATTAATTTATTTGCAAGCCAGGAAATTTGACTCTCACAATCTTCTTTATGAACAGCAAAAAAAACTAAAGCTCCAGTATTTATCTCTCCAACAATTTTGCTATCTACTTTTACTCTAGCTTCATTAACTCTTTGAACAACTATACGCATAAAAAAAGAATCACCATCTTTTTGATAAAAGATGGTGATAGTAACAATAAATTATTAGAAAATCAAATCGCTTTTTTCTTCTTAAATCTATCTAGAAACTCTAATGCTTTACCAGTACCCATACATACCGCAAGAAGAGGATTTGGAGCTACAAATACAGGAAGACCTGTTTCTTTAATTAGAGCTTTATCAAGACCTTTTATTAAGGCTCCTCCTCCTGCTAATACCATTCCTCTTTCTACAAGATCCGCTGCTAATTCTGGTGGGCATTTTTCTAATGTTAGTTTTACATTTTCTATAATTTGTTGGATAGGTTCAGCTAAACATTCCCTTATCTCAACAGAATTTATTCTTTTTGTAATAGGAAGTCCTGCAACTTGGTCTCTTCCTCTTACTTCCATCTCTAATTCATTATTTCCAAGTGGATAAGCAGAACCTATTGTCATTTTAATATCTTCAGCAGTTCTTGGCCCTATCATCAAATTATATGTTCTTCTCATGTAATTCATAATACAATCATCAAATTCATCACCGGCTATTCTTAAAGAACGAGACTCTACAATTCCCCCTAAAGATATAATGGCAATTTCTGTTGTTCCACCGCCAACATCTATTATCATATTTGCTGAAGGTTCATGGACAGGTAAATCTACGCCTATAGCTGCAGCCATAGGTTCTTCAATTAACACTACTTCTTGAGCTCCAGCATGAAGTGCAGAATCTTCAACCGCTCTTTTTTCCACACCAGTAATACCTGATGGAACGGCTATTAATATCTTTGGTCTAAATAATGTTCTAGATGGAGTCACTCTTTTAATAAGTGCTTTTAACATACCTTCAGCTATCTCAAAATCTGCAATAACACCATCTTTCATAGGACGTACAGCATGTATTTTCCGAGGAGTTTTACCAAGCATAGCTTTTGCTTTATGTCCTACAGCTAATACATCATTTGTTGAAGAATCTACCGCTACAACTGAAGGTTCAGCTAATACTATGCCTTTGCTTTTTACAAAAACTAAAGTATTTGCTGTTCCCAAATCTATTCCTATATCACTAGTAAAAATACCAGAAAATTGTGAGAATTGATTTGTTATTAGCTTTTTTGATTTTTCTAATAATTCTTTTATCCCTATGGATTTATTAAATGTTGTCATATTCATGGATAACCTTTATGTCTGAAGAAGTTCTAATACATCTTCCCATGTTAATTTTGCTAAAGCTTCATCATCGCAACTTACAACTTTCTTGACCAATCCTTTTTTTCTTTTTTGCATTGCTACAATTTTCTCTTCGATTGTTCCTTTAGTTATCAATTTATACGCTGAAACAGCTTTTTTCTGGCCGATACGATGAACACGATCTGTTGCTTGACTTTCAACAGCAGGGTTCCACCACATATCATAATGTATAACTGTATCAGCACCAACTATATTTAAACCAGTACCTCCAGCTTTTAGAGAAACTAGAAATACTGTTATCTCATTATTTTCGTTAAATTCACGTACAATTTGCAAGCGATTTTTGCTCGAACCATCTAAATAAGAAAAACGAATACCTTTTTGCATTAAGTCTTCTTTCATTATTGCAAGCATACGAGTATATTGACTAAATATTACTGTTTTATGTCCACCTTCTACTAAAGTTTGTAATAACTCTAATAACATTTCATATTTTGCAGAATCTCCGACCTCTACTTTTTCTTTTGCAAATATCGCAGGATGACAGCAAATCTGCTTTAATCTTGTTAGTGTCGCTAAAACATGGATTTGTATCTTGTCAAAACCATCTCTTTCAACAAGTTTGACAAGTTCATCTCTCGCAGATTGGGCATAAGATTTATACAATTGCTCTTGAGAATGTGTTAATTGACAATGATATGAAATCTCTGATACTTCAGGAAGATCATCTAATACATCATTTTTCATTCTTCTTAAAATAAATGGAGAAACTTTTCTTTTTAGATATTCTATATTTTCCTGGTACGCCTTTCCACTTACCCTTGTATATTTCTCTGTAAACCTATCAAAACTACTTAAAAATCCAGGCATTAAGAAATCAAATAGACTCCATAATTCTTCTAAAGAATTCTCAATTGGCGTTCCTGTCAATATTAACCTATGCGTTGCAGAAATTAATTTGACAGATTTTGCATTGCGTGTTCCTCTATTTTTTATATGCTGAGCTTCATCTAATATTGCATATGCAAAACAATAATTTTTGTATAATTCTACATCTTTTTGCATCAAAGTATATGACGTAATAACAACATCATATTCTTCAAGTGAATTTATTAATTTCTTTCTTTGATTTGGTATGCCTTCAACTAATAGAACTGATAATTTGGGGTTGAAACGAAGTATTTCTTCTTTCCAATTATACAATAGTGATGTTGGACATACTACCAAAGAAGTTTTCTTTTTATCTTTTGCATGATCTTGAGTAATAGCAACGATAGCTTGAATGGTCTTACCAAGACCCATATCATCAGCTAAAATACCCGTTAGATACATTCTTCTAAGTCTCTCTAGCCAATATACCCCTTCTACTTGGTAATGCCTTCATTCAGCATTAATC
>CAYUWE010000091.1:0-5105 GCA_964448255.1 uncultured bacterium
CTTTCTTATTGTATCTTTTATTCTTGGAATATGCCTTGGTGCTAATGATATATTTGTTACTCCAAGACCAATTAATAGCTTAATATAAAATTCATCGGCTGCCATTTCCCCACAAAAGATAACTTTTTTATTATGTTTTTCCCCAGCTGTTACAATATTTGAAATTAATGTTAACACACTAGGATGTGCAGGGTTATATAAGTGGGTAGTATGAGGGTTAGATCTATCAATCGCTAAAATATATTGTGTTAAATCATTTGTTCCTACACATAAAAAATTAGCTTCCTTAGCAAAACGATCTACCTGCAGAGCTGCTGCTGGAACTTCTATCATACACCCAATTTCAATATCGTTTTTTATTGGGTTGTCTTCTTTTTGAAGCTCCATATAGCAAATATTGATAATATCTTTTACTTCTATCAATTCAGATATATCAGTGATTAATGGCAAAAGGATTTTTACATTTCCATAATAACTTGCTCTTAAAATAGCTCTTAATTGACTTTTCAATATGTTTTTGTTTTGTAATAAATACCGTAATGCTCGACACCCTAATACTGGGTTTAATTCATGATAGTGAATATCATTTTCCTTTTCCCAATATGAAAAAGTATAGTTTTTATCATTTCCAATATCAAAAAGACGGATAACGACAGGAGCATTATCCATTTTTTTTACAATTTCTCGATAAATTAAATATTGCTTTTCTTCTTCTGGAAATTTTTTTTCCAATAAAAAGAGATATTCTGTCCTGAAAAGACCAATTCCACATATCTTTGAGATAAATAGTTCATCTACATCTAATGCCCTTTCAATATTCCCATAAACATATACTTCTTTTTCATCTTTTGTTTTCGCTGGTAAAAAGGAATTCTTTTTTAAATTGTCATAATATTTATTTAGCTTATGTTGCAGTTGATAATATTTATCCTTAGTTTCCTTCTTGGGATTTATAATGACAGTGCCATTACATCCATCAACAATTATTGTGTCTATTTGGTATTTTTTTATTTCCTTCATATCAATTTTTGCTACATAAGGTATACCTTTCGCTCGAGCAATTATTGCTGCATGAGAAGCATAGCCTCCAGTCTGTGTAACAAAAGCACATATATTTGTAGATTTAGCTTCAAAAGTGTCTGATGGAATAATTTCATAAGATAAAATAATCGCATCTTGAGATAAATTTAATAGCTTTTTTTTCTTAAATGGAAATAAATGCCTTAATATCCTTTGAGATACATCATCAATGTCTTTTACTCTTTCTGAGAAAAAACTATCTTCAACTTCATTAAGCTTATCTTTATATTCTGAAATTATTGAATGAAAAACAAATTCAGTATTTTTTTTTGTTTTTCTAATTTTATCTTCAACTTGTTTAGTAATTAAAGGATCTTTCAACATCTCTAAATGAGTATTTAAAATATCTACGACAACATTTATCCCATCATTTTTGTAACCTTTCTGGATAAATTCAATGTCTAGCTGACTACATTTTAAAGCATGTCTATAACGGCTAATCTCATTTTCTATTTCTTCTTTTTCAATTTGAAATTCTGGCAGGTCTTCATCTTCTCTATGTAAAAAATAAGGATGCCCTATAGCTATACCTTGGCTAATAGCAACACCCTGCAGAACTATTTCTTCAATTTCTACAACCATCTTTCATTCTCCAAAACGCTTTATAAATACATGTTTTAAGGTATTCATAATTTCTTTAGCATCTTTTCCTTCTACTATAATAGTAATAGTCGCATTTTTCTTTGCTTTAAGCATTAATAAACTCATAATACTTCTTGCATCAACTTTTTCTTTTTTGTGAATAAAATAAACAGAACTCTTTTTATCTTGTAAATATTTTACAATATAAGTTGCCGGACGTATATGTAAGCCTAATTCATTTATAACTTTTACTTTCTCTATTATCTTCACGTGACACTTTTTTCTTTTGTTTTGATCCTATTGCATTTAATAACTTTGCATGAAATTCTCTTGCCGAATTATACCCCATATCTTTCAACCTGTGCTGAAGAGAAATTGTTTCTATAAGCAAAATAACATCTCTCCCCGGCTTTACTGGTAATATATGCATAGGTACATCAACACCTAAAATATTACTCAACTTATCTGTTAATCCCACACGATCATAAAAATGGTTTTTATTCCACTCTTCCAACTTCACTATTAAATCAACACTTTTATCAGGTCTAACACAAACAGCACCATAAAGGTGCGCTACATTTAATATGCCAATACCCCTTATCTCCATAAGATGCCTTGTTAATTTAGGGCCCGACCCAACTAAATACTTCCCTTCTTTCCTTTTTATCCTTACGATATCATCAGAAATAAGCCTATGTCCCCTTTCTAATAATCCTAATGCAGCTTCACTTTTCCCTATTGAAGATTGCCCTTGTATAAGAACACCTATCCCAAATACTTCTACTAATGTGCCATGAACAGTAGTTGTAGGAGCAAATACTTCTTCTAGAAAAAGTATTAATCTATTGATTAAAACTAATGTCGGACAGCTAGAACGAAAAAGAGGTATCGATTTTTTTTGACAAATTTCTACTAATTCTTTTGGCGGAATATGTTTTCTAGCTACTATTACTGCTGGCGTTTTTTCTCTTAAAATTACATCTAACCTTTCTAGGCGTAATTTTTTATCTAAATCTTTTAAATAACTTATCTCTACTCTACCTAAGATATATATTCGAGAAGTGGAAAAACTTTTGTAATACCCAGTTAAACTTAACCCAGGCCTATGAACAACAGGCCTTGATATAGCTTTATTAAGCCCTTTTGCTCCAGCAACTAATTGCAGCCTTAAGTCTTTTGCTCTTTTCTCATAAAATTCCTTTACAGTATATTTCATATCATACCTCTATCTCCTCGAGGTAAAACATGAACCAATCTATAAAAGAAACAAAAGCCATTTGTTCTGTTAGATGATTAAGATAATGGTAATCTGAAATAGTATGGTCAGAGCCAGAATAATTTACATTACCCATTTCAGAAGAAGGATACCAATCAATATAAAAACATTGATAAACATTTCTTCCATAGCACTGATAAAAAGGAATTAATGAGCTAGGTTGAATAGGCTTTCCTTTGCAAGTAATAGGTTTTTCTGAAAAAGCTTCTTCCTCCACCAAATGTCGATATGCTGCAGGGATAGATTCTATAGGGATAATTCCAGTATCATTTTTCTTTGCAAAGCCATTATGAATACGTAAAAAGGATAAAAAATCTTTCGGAAGTGCATTGTTAAATTGGTTATTTAATAAAGAAATATCTTCTTCATTGCAAGGAGCTTTTGCCCTAAAAAAATAATCGCTTTTCATGCTATAAACCAATTCCACTTCATAGAGATCTTCTTTTTCCCTTTTCGTTAAAAATACTGCTATATCTTCAACTAAAGAAAAAAAAGAAGATAAAAACTTATCTATATGAGGAACATAAGGTAAAACACTTTTCCAATATTCTTGGATAAAATCAATGCGATCTTTCAGCTGCAGTTGACATAATTCAAACCACCCTCTTGGAAAATCAGGAGTAATGTTTTGTATTTCTTCCCATGATAAGGGAGAAGAAGAATCGAAAAAAATAACATCGTAAAATGATTCACCATTTTCTTTTTCTTTATGATAATATTCATAAACAGAGGGATTCATTTCATTTCTTATCTCTTTACTTCCTGCAAGAAGTAGTTTAATAAAAAAAATTTCTTTTTCAAAGAAAAAAAACTTTTCTATCAAAAGTTGCTGCGCTAGTATGTAGCGAAAAATGGATGGAGAAAATTATGTCAACAACAAAAGTTGTCATTATTGGTGGAGGTATTTCTAGCATCACTTTAGCTAAATCATTAGCAAAAGAAGATGTAGAAATATTCTTTATTAGTAAAAATAATTACCACTTTTCAAATCATCTACTCCCCTTGGTTGCAACGGGAGCTTTATGTCACAAACTATCTGCCCATCCATTAAGAGAAATTTTCTCTAAACAAAGTAATATCCATATAATTCTTGGTGAAGTTATTTCATTAGATTTAGAAAAAAAAATTATTCAAATAAAAAATGAAACCTTAATTGGATATGATTATTTAGTAATAGCAACCGGAGAAACCTCAAATAATATAAAATTCCCATCTATACCTACACTCTCAACATTATCTGATGCTATAAGGATAAAAAAAAATCTAATTTATGCATTAGAAATGGCAGATCAATCCTCTTCAATGAAAAAGCATTTAAGCTTCACAATAATAGGAGATGATATAAAAGCAATAGAATATGCAAGTATATTAGCAGAACAGCTAAAATCCCTATTAAAAAAATATCCTAAAATAAAACATATCCACCCAAAAATTTTCCTAGTAGATTATGCCTTAAAACTACTATCTAACTTCCCAGAGCATATTAGCGACAAAATAAAAATGCATTTAGAAAAAAAGGGAGTAAATCTAATCACTGACAAATCTAAAAATTTTATAGATGAAAAAAATAATAACACAGTATTTCTTGGGGAAAATAAAGGAGCGGATTTTCTATCTAATATAAAATTACCAATAAACAAAAAAAATAAACTAATTGTAGATAAAGACTTATCTATTCCAGGACATCCAGAAATATTTGCAATAGGTAATGCAGCATACTTTTTAGATCTTTTTTCACCCTTTTCAATAAATACTAAAAAACTACAAGCAAAATTTGTCTCCAACATCATAAAAAAAGGCATACCAAAACATACAAGACCTACATTTAAAGTATCTTATCAGATAAATTTAGCAACATTAGGAAGACTTAATTCAGTATTTATGATAAACGATTTGGAATTATTCGGGTTTGTCCCTTGGGTAGTTAGCGGATGTTATTACACTATACATACCCATAGTATATTAAATAAAATAAGGATGGCATTATTTTGGTTTTTCCCTCCTTTACATCACAAAAATCACCTATTAGAACAATCTATAGACGATATGCCTACATCGCCGCTGCATTAGTTAATCATTCCTTTGAAAAATCTCCTTTTTTATTCTTTAGCCTTTATTTTCTAAAATTACTTCGTCTACACGTTTTAGAGGAATATTTTCTTTTTGT
>CAYUWE010000092.1:0-5100 GCA_964448255.1 uncultured bacterium
ATAACTTTTGTATTAGTGTTGAGCCATGAAGATCCCCACTATTTTCTCCAGCAAAAATAAATATATTAGGAGAATTATTTTTTTTCATTGTTAGGATTTAATTTTGTATAGGCTTTGTTTTGATATTTTCTTTGGGAAAATTTTACTTTTTTAGATAGTTTATGCCAATTATTATAGGTTGGTTGTAAATCTGTATAAAGAATAGAGCGTATTTGAAAGAAACTTATAGCTAAATTGAAAAAAGGATCTTTCGGAATACGTAATTTCTTCTTTTTTTTATCTTCAATAGGAGTAAAACGAAATTGATTAGTTAAAATAGATACTATAGCAGCTTTCATGCGCCTTGGTAGATAAAAAAATGGTCGGAAAATATCCAGAAGAAGGCTTTTTACTTCTTCAGCAATTATCCCTAAATGAATGACTTTTTTATTTTCTATAAAATGCATTTTTATTCTTTCTTCAAGCAAGGGAAATAACAAAGATGATACTAGAATGGATCTATCAATTTTCTTATAGTTTTGTTTGTTGATTTCATCAATTTTTTCTAGAAACTGCAGAATTGCATTGTCTTTTTCCTCTAATAGATAATCTCCAAGTATGGGCATTAGTTTTTGTAATAGCCCATATTCTGCTAATAACCTAAAAAAATCTTTAGAAGAGCCAGATTCTAACATTCGAAATAGCTCTTCTAACACCCTTGCTGGAGAACTTTTAATAATTTCTTCTTTGCATTCTAAAAGTGCTTCATGAGTATCTTTATCTATGTCAAAGCCAAATCTAGAGCGAAATTTTATTAGTCTGATCATTCTAACAGGATCTTGAATGAAACGGATATTTGGTTTTCCAATTGCTCTTAATATTTTTTTTTCAATATCTGGAAACCCGCCAACATAGTCGATTATAGTTTGTGTTTCAGGATCATAAAAAAGGCCGTTTATTGTAAAATCTCTTCTTAGCACATCTTCTTCGGGATTTCCCCATATGTTATCTCTTAATATCAATGAACTTTTTTCATTATCGCCACTGCGGAAAGTTGATACTTCTAAAATTTTCTTGCCAAAACGTATATGTGCTAATCTGAATCTTTTACCGATAAGTATGCAATTTGGGAAAATTTTTTTTATTTCTTCAGGCTTAGCAGAAGTTGATATGTCAAAATCCTTTGGAGCTTTTTCTAGTAAAAGGTCTCTTACACTTCCTCCAACTAAATACGCAACGAACCCATGATGCCTTAATTTTTTTATGACATAATAGGCATGTTTATCTATCTTTAAAGAAGGTATACGATGTTGATCAATTAAATAGATTTTTGGCTGCACACAAACAAATTCTCAAGTGAACTATTGTGTAAGTTATTATGAAACTGTTAAAATGTCAAATACAAAAAACTGGTTAATTTTCTTTTATATATATAAAATATAATTGGGTTAAGTGTAAGAAATTATGAGATCATTTAGACACGTTATTGGAGCAGGGTTGTTAATAGCTGGAACAGCTATAGGTGCTGGTATGTTGGCATTGCCTGTCGTTACAGGGGCTATTGGATTTTTCCCTGCATGTCTTGTGTATTTTATTTCCTATCTGATTATGACTTCTACTGGAATCCTCTTCGTAGAGGTATGTTTGAATATGCCAAAAGGAGTGAATATAATTTCATTATCTAACCATTACCTTGGCAAAAGTGGAAGGACTTTTGCATGGATAGTTTATCTTTTTTTATTTTACTGCTTATCTATAGCGTATATTTCTGGTGGGGGAGAGGGTATTTATATTGCTAGTGGCAATGCAATATCACATATGTTCTCAACCCTAATTTTTGTTTTTGTCTTTGCCTTTTTTGTTTATTTAGGAGCTCAAATGGTAGATAGGACAAATTTTGTTTTAATGATGGGTTTAATAATAACTTATTTGGGATTTGTATTTTTTGGGATAAGTCATATTGAAACTAAATTATTAATGCACACGAAATGGTCTAATTCTATTTTTTCTTTTCCTGTAGTTTTAGTTTCTTTTGGATATCAAGGGATTATTCCAAGCTTAGTTTCATATTTAAAAAGAGATGTTAAAAAGATTTATTCAGCGATATTCATTGGAACGAGCTTAGCTTTGATAATATACATCATTTTTGAGCTGTTAATTTTAGGGATAATTCCATTAGATAGCTTAATAAATGCAAAAAAAAGTGGGATGAACGCTATTGACCCTATGCGTTCAATAATCAATGTTAAAGAAATATATACTATAGGACAGTTTTTTAGTTTTTTTGCTATTACAACATCATTTTTAGGTGTTTCTTTGGGGTTATTTGATTTTTTAGCTGATGGCCTAAGGATACAGAAAAAAGGGATGAAAAAAGTGATGTTGGCTTTAGCAACGTTTTTGCCACCAACATTTATCGCAATAGTAAATCCGGGAATATTTCTTATAGCATTAAATTATGCTGGAAGTATTGGCGGTGCTTTATTATTAATTTTACTTCCAACTATGCTTGTTTGGGCGGCAAGATATAAATTAAAAGAAAATGCTAAATTTCTTCTGCCAGGGGGTAGATTCTCATTAGTATTATTAATTCTATTTGCAATTTTTATTGTTGCAATAGGGATATATCAAGAAATAATAGTTCGTTATTTTTATTAAAAAAAATATTGAAGAAAACACTTTTCCTTTATTAAATAAAAATTAAAGGAGTTTATTTATTATGCGACGAATAAATATTAGAGCTCTAACATTTACATTAGCTATTCTTTTTGGCTTTTATATGCTTTTTTTGCGGTTGGGCAGGAGCATTTGGCTGGGGAGAAGCTTTTGTATTAATGGTTTCACATCTATTTCTTGGATTTTACCCTTCTTTTTGGGGAGGAATTGTTGGAGCCATATGGGGCATTGTTTTTGGTGGGATTACAGGATTGTTATTTGGAAGTCTGTATAAGTCCTTTAGCAATAAACACTAGGAGATAAACGAGATGAAATTAAATATTAAGGCAGTCACTTTTTCTTTTGCCATCCTTGCTGCAATTTACATGATGTTTCTTGGATGGGTTGCTTGCGGCGGCTGGGGAAAAGATTTAGTAACAGTTATTTCTTCATTTTATATTGGATATGAACCTTCATTTATCGGTGGGATAATTGGTGGAGCTTGGGCATTTGTTGATGGAGCTATTTTCGGAGTGATCTTAGGTTCGTTATATAATGCTATGTGCGGAAAAGAAAGAAGAAAAAAATAATAAAAAAAGCCATAAGTTATTGATTTGTTTTTTTAAAAGATATTAATCTTGTTAAATAAATTTTGAGGTGATTTATGGCTAAACTTTATTTCAGATATGGAACAGTAGGTAGTGCAAAAACATTAAATCTACTTGCTGTCGCTCACAATTATAGACAACAAGGCAAAAATATCATTTTGATAAAACCCGAATTGGATGTTCGATTCGGTAGAGATAAAATAAAATCTAGGTCAGGCCTTGAAAAGCAAGCTGATATTTTATTAAAACCAGATTCAGTAATAGATGAAAAAGATTTTGAAGATATAAGCTGTGTATTAGTAGACGAAGCTCAGTTTTTAACAATAGAACATATCGAGCAATTTAGGGATTTGACGAATAGTTTAAATATCCCAGTGATTTGTTATGGGCTAAGAACAGATTTTAAAAGCAAGTTATTTCCAGCATCTAAACGTCTTATTGAATTATCAGACTCTATAGAAGAATTGAAAAATACATGCCACTATTGCGATAAAAAAGCTGTTTTGAATTTAAAGCATGTTAATGGGATAGCAACTAACGAAGGTCCTTCTATTCAATTAGGAGCAGAAGAACTATATTATCCTACATGTTATTGCTGCTATAAGACGGCTTTAGAAAAGGGAAAGAAATTATCACAAGTATTTGCTAACAAAAATTGTTGATTTGTAAAAACCGATCTTTCCAGTAATAGTTATCTAAAAGAAAAGAGGTGTCTTTTCCAAGGATATGAAATGCTATATATAATGCTTCGATAGAGGCAAGCCCTCTAATTTCATCTAGGCATTTCGTCTGTTTTCTTTTGTATGCTGTTCTAACATCATGAGGAAGTGAGCGATATTGCGAAGGATGAAAAGGAGTATTATTTTTCATTTTTTCAGAGTAATTCCAAGTGCCATCTATTAGAAAAATTCCCTTATTTGCATCATCTTTTGTTAAAATAGGACCTTCTAATGTAAGCAATACATATGAAGATACAGAAGGAATGGTATCTTTTGGATATGTAAAAAATAAAAAATTTTTATTTTTTTCAAGGCCTTTAAGGCTACATTTTTTTAGATTTTCCTTTCTATGACGTAAAATTATTGTCGGTAATAAAGAAGTTTCTTCCATTTTAAATAAAAAAAAATAATATACAAATTAGGTGTTAGTTTAAAAAAAATGGCTATTTATTAACAGGATTGCTTAGCTTAATGAAGATTATTGTATTATTTGCTTTTATTACATTTAGTTCTTTTGCAAGTGCCCATGAAAGAAAAAATACTTCTCCGCAGCCATATCCTGTGAAAAAGAACCCCCCGGGCATATAAAGATGAAAATAGCCAAACATCATTAAATGAGAAGAGTAAATTCTATCATTCATCTAATGGGATACATTGGTATATAGATTATAAAAGCGCTATATTAGACGCTAGGGCATATAAAAAGCCTATATTAATTTATTTTACTGAATCTTATAAGTGTTCATGGTGTAAGAAGATGAATTATGAAATCATCCAAAACCCTGAATTTATAAATGAAGTAAAAGATAAATTTATATTTGTAAAAGCAGATTTTTCAATAAAAAACAGCCAAGATGAAGATATATTAGATCAAAATGAGAAATTGAAAAGGGAATACCAAGTAACGGGGTATCCAACAATAATTATTTTAGGGAAAAATTTAGAGCATATTTCTACATTGGGATATTTGCCTATTGGAGGGAAGAAGTATGCATTAAACCTTAAGAATATAATAACAGAGTATTATGATTTAGCTAAGACCATGTTAGATAATGGAAAAAAAATCTCTATGAAAGAGTTGGAGATTTCTTATAAAAAAGCTAAAGAAATTGGTAGTGAATATTTTCAAAGAAAATTTT
>CAYUWE010000093.1:0-5098 GCA_964448255.1 uncultured bacterium
TTGTATAAAAATGTTGAAAGCAGGACAACAATGTTATCTGACATGCAGAATAATCTTTTTCATTATCTTTTTAGGTTCCTGTTTTACACCCTCAGAGATTCTTTCTTTGATATTAGTTGCTATTTTCTTGCCCCTTATAGCAGTAACTGCACTTGATATGGCATGGTCATCTGCACCTATTGATATTCTAATTGAAGGTTCACCACTTACTTTAGCCTCACCAGTTATATGTCTGATTGTTCCCGTCAAAAATTTTTGACCATTTCCTCTTAAATATTCAGACACATTGTTATTATTAAATTCAGGGTTCATTTTTGGAAGTCCCCATGTATCCATCCTTGCATTAATTCCTACATCTTTTTGTAATATTTTTTCTCTTGTTGGCCACATCCCAACATTAAAAAACTTACCTTCTTTCTCGATAAATGATTGAATACCGTTATTTGGATCTTTAACGTTTTTGTTTTTAAGAAAATTAACAAACTTTTGATCATCCCTTAATACAAAGTATACTTTATCACCCTTTTGAGCACCAATTTTTATAGCATTTCTAATATTTTTAGCAACAACTGGACTAACACTTTCTGCTACACCTACTGTAACCATTTCTCCAATTGGAGCATTCTCTGGTATATTTTTAGTAGCTATATCTTTACTCTTTTTATGTGTTTTTTGAAATTCAACAATATCTCTTGGTGCTTTGTTTATTTTACTATTTCCAGTTCTGTTTAACCATTGGAATAATGATTTAACGTCTTTTTTATCTTCAGCATCTCTTTGTTTTTTCGGTAAACTCAATTTGTATAATTGTCTGCTTGATACAATTAGTTTTTGAATTTCAACTTCAGCTTCTTCTGGACTAAGTGAACTTTCATATATTTTTTTAGCGACCCTTTTATTTTGTGCTTCCAATTCCATTGATGAATATTTATATCCAGGTGGCTTTGCTTTTATACCATGCTTGGTTCTAAATTCTATTGCTGCTTTTTCTGAAATTCTATTCATTATACTAATATCTTTGATTTTTCCTATTCCATGTAAACCAACAATTATAGCCGTATTAAATGCTGACTCTCCTGGATCCAACCCTTCAACGGCTGATAATGTGTATGCACCAGATGCTAATCCAGCATATCCTTTTAATGTTTGGCCTGGTATGGCAACTAATCCACCAAAAGAAGCATCTTTAGCAAATTGTGTTACTCTATTTTTAAACCCCCCTTCTTCTTGTCTTGATAGTGCTCCATGTAAACCGAAAAGACCTGCATTTTGTAAACCGCGCATTATCTTATCTTGTATAGGATTTAACCTGGTTGCCTTAACCCATTCTGGCAAATCTTTAGCTAATTTAGTATTTTTTAATAGCTTTGAACCAAATGCAGCACCAATCGCAAGTTTACTTAACTTTGCAACAGCGCCATATCCAACAAAAAACCCAGCGAATTTACCGGTGCCCCTAGCTATATCAGCTGCTAGTTGTTCATCGCCATAATCTACATCTTTAAATTTAATCCAATCTAATGTAGTTGATTCAATTAATCCTTTTGTAAATTCGCCACCCTTTGTTTCTGGTATCATAATATCTAATCCTTCTCCTGCCTTCTCTCCTGCAGACTTCATTGTAGTTACTGGATGTTTAAATTCTTCCCACCATTCTTTGAAACCAACTTCTGGTGCGGCTGACCACTCTTCCATTACAGTTTTTGCATCATTTAGATCCATTCTTCCATTTGATTTTATCGCAACACCTTCTACATCTTTATCTTTCCAGTTAATAACCATATTTCTTGCCTGACCCAACGTAATGATATCATTGAAGTATAATTCCTGTGCTACTGCTCCAACCTTTGTCTTCTTCTCATGTTCAATTGGAGACAATTTAGCTAAATTTGCTACATTATCACTACCACCAAGTGCTATTGGTATAACATGGTCTACTTCATATCTCCATGAAGGAAGTCCACCTCTTGTCTTACTCCTTAACTTAAAATCACTTGTTTTAAATCTTTTTGATCTTATTAATTTACCAACTTGATTTGGATCTGTTATAAATTGACCACCACCAAGATTTTCCGGCATTTCTGAAAATCTAAATTCATCTGATGGTTTAACCCACCTACCTAAACTATCTGCTGGTTCAAATTCGTATCCTTTAAGTTTATCACTTCCAACGCTTGCAGGACTTGGTCGTCCCGGGTCATCAAATAATTGTGTATATCTAGACTTTAAATCAAGCATATTTTTAGAATGTTACATAATATTCTGCTATTTCATTTGATAATACATCTGCAAATGTATCATTATCACTATCATAATGTTCAGCAGCCTTTAAATCTTCTGGGCTTACATCATATATTTCATATATTATTTCCGTAATATCACCAAAATTATCTTTGTAATTATCCATAAATGATTTTTTTCTTTCATCTGGATCATTAATCCTTACATCAAATGCGCCAATTCCAGCTAAATCCTTAATTGCAGCCCTAATGTCATCTATTTTATCATCATTATAATCCCTTATACCAGATCTAATTGAACTATAAAGTGTAGATTCCATTGAGTTATTATAATCCTCTATGTACTCAATTAAGTTTCTATAATAATCTTGTGTTCCTGGATCAGTATTTGCAATTTCTTCGTCTGATGGAAGGTTATTGATAACATTCTCTATTGCTAGTAGTCCACCCATATGATTTAGTAAACTATCTTCAAAGTCTCCTGTTGAAACTTTAGCTTTTGTATCTTTCCCAACGAATGAAACATATCTTCTCATTATATTGTCTGGATTTTGTTTATTTTCTACAGCTGAGTTATAAATTTCAAATGGATCATTGGTATTAAATGTATATTCGCCATCTGTTTCTTCTACACCAAGTATAATTTCATCAATTGTTTTAATATTAACTTTGTCAAAATTTCCGCCAGAAATCTTTTTTCTCAATTCATCATTTTCAAGTTGCATTTTAATAATTTCCTCTGATGTTTTCAATACTTCTAATTGATTATTCTGCATGTCAGATAACATTGTTGTCCTGCTTTCAACATTTTTATACAAATCTTTCAACATACTTTTGATATTTGTATAAACCTCTGAGGTCAATGTTGCAGCGCTATTATATTCATCTTGGGCTTGAGATACAGTTGTATCGTACAAGTCTTTAGCCTGTTGTAATTCAGCATTATGATAATTTATTCCAGAATTTAAGAAATCTATATATCTTTTATTCTGTCTGCCATGGAGAATAGTCAAATAATTCATGTAATTATTCATTCTATTTGCTATATATGGATTTGATGTATCCATAGCAGCTATTTTTTCGCTTCCATCAAAAATTAATTTATCTATATCTCCCAAATATTGATCTTTACCTGCAATATATGCAGATAAATCGTCTTTAATTGTCATTCCTCTTTGTTGTAAGTTCATTAAATTATCTAATTGTTGATCTATTTTGTGTGCTCCCTTAATACTATTTCTCAAATCAGTTAAGTGTGTTGAAAGTAAACCGCTTTGTGGCAATGCATCTAAAACATCTTTTGGTAGACCAAGAGATGATAGCATTTCTTTGTTTGCCATTCCCATTGTTGAGAACCATTCTGGGCCAATACCGCCTTTAACCGCATCGTAAACATCTTGGTAATAAGTTTGTTCTGTCGGATCAAGCGATTCAAACCAATAATCTAAACCGGAAGCACCGCTATATTGCATAATACTACTAAGGTCATCATATGTAACCTCTGCACCATATTGTAAATCATCTGCAGTCTTAGGTTGTTGATATGTTACCTCGTCAGATGTACCAACAACCGGATCACCAGGTATAGTTGGAACATCCGGAGCAGATTCTTTTAACTTGTCTACATCTGATATCATATCATCAACACTTGAAACAAATGTTGTTTTTCTATCTGGTTCAACTAATTCAGGGGTTGTTTGAGCTCTTTTTGTATCTCCCTCAACACCAGCTTCACCTGGTACTTCAAATTTAAAACCACCTATTTCTTGACCCTCTCTTCTTTTTTGTTCTTGTTGTCTTAAGTGCTCTGGATCCATGCTCATGCCTTGTTCAGGTAAATCTGGTTGAAAAAATGGAGAAGCTTGTTGTTCTTCTGTTAAAAATGGACTAGCTGGACCACCCATACCATCATTAACTCCATAATAGTTTGATGTTGTTTTATGTATAGACCTTAATATTGATTTAGCTTTGTTCTTCTTGGTACTACCCGGGTCAGCATCAAGTGCATCAAAAACTATTCTGGATAATTTATCATTGTTCATCACAGACTTAAGTGCCATTGATTTTGCTTTTATTGATTTTTTATCTATTATTTCCATATTTTTATTTTTATTTAACAAATCTCTGTGGATTTATATATTTTCCAAATAAATCTTTAACCCTGTAATCAAGATGACTCCCGGTTCCCCTACCAGAAACACTATATGTTTGTCCAGTATTTCCCATTTCACCAATTACTGATCCCCTGCCAACCTGTTGACCAACCTGAACATATGAATTATTTAAATGACTATATCTATGTCTATTTCCTTGTGCATCCTCAACTATAACATAATTTCCGTATCCAGGGTCTCCTTGTCTTTTACCCGTAATAACATCTCTTACTATTCCTGGAGAAAAAGATGGAATTCTTGTACCTATTTTGTTAGCTATATCAAGACCCGGATGGAATCCTTCAAACCTGGTTGATCCACCAAATGGTACTGATACAGTTCCGAATCTACCAGATAATTGGCCACCACTAACTTGGTTACGTAGTCTAGAAAACTGAGAAACGTCAACCCCCCTGCCACTAACTTGTGGCCTAGCTTGTGGTGTAATTTCAGCTAATCTTTTACCAACGCCTTTAACCATGCCAGGAGTGAAACCCTTTCTAAGTTTTTCGTAAGTTGTTTGTAATGGTAATGCCATATATTTAAAATTATTCTTTAAAAATTATAAACACTTTTATGGAATTCTTCCTAATTACCGGTAAAAGCCCCAGGTTTTTTAATTGACTCCTCTTCTTTTGTTAAATCACGCCTAATTCCATATAATGTTAGTCAACCAGGATTTTGTATATTAACAAAACTTCCTTG
>CAYUWE010000094.1:0-5092 GCA_964448255.1 uncultured bacterium
TTATCGATATCAAAGAAAAAGATTTAAAATTTTTAGAAAATGTATTTATAGATGGTAAGACTTATCTTACACAAACTCATCTGATAATAAAATTATCTATACATACTAAAGCTCTTTTACCCTGTATCATATGTAATAACTTTTCAAATGTTACTATTGATATTACTAGTTTTTACTATGCTGAACCTTTAGAAAATATAAAAAATTCTATATTTGATTTTCAAATACCCCTGCGTGAAGCGATACTATTAGAAGTACCTTCATTTTTTGAATGTAATAAAGGAAATTGCCCTGAAAGGGAAAATATTGCAAAATATATGAAAAATACAAAATCGGAGTAAATTTTTATGGCGGTACCACGCAATCGTTCTTCTAATGCTAGAAAAAATTCAAGACGTGCACATATGGCTAAAAAGAAAGTAATTACTACAAAATGTTCTAATTGTGAAAAGAAAATTCTTTCTCATCGTATGTGTCCTTACTGTGGATTTTATGCTAATAGATCCATCGTAGGTGCTAAAGAAGAAGAAAAAGAATAAAATATATCTTTTATAGCTATTCTACTAAAAACTATTTGCCTATTACAAAGTACTCATATCCATTTTTTTTAGTGGAAAATCTCAAAAAAATAACTTATTATTTTTTTCAATTGGAAATATGAAAAGGGAATAAAATGAAAGAAATTCTTCTGAATATGGAATCTAAAGAAATTCGCTGCGCCCATTTAAAATTTGGGCAATTAGAAGATTTGATTATTGAACGGAAAAAATCTAGGCAAATTAGTGGTAATATCTATAGAGGGAAAGTAACCAATATCTTATATAATATCCAATCAGCATTTATTGATATCAATGAAGGAGAAAATGGATTTATCCATATAAGTGACATTTTAGAAAATAAAAAGAAATTTGAAGAAATGTTCGATATGGATTTTGAATTAGACTATGACAGCTCTGAAGAAAATAAAGGGAAAGAAGAAAAAGATATCAACCAACTACTAAAATTAGATGAGCCGGTACTTGTTCAAGTAGTAAAAGAACCTATAGGTACAAAAGGAGCAAGGCTAACTTCAAATGTTTCTATAGCTGGCAGGTATTTAGTGTTACTTCCCAATACCCCACATAGAGGAGTATCTAGAAAAATTGAAGATCGTGTACTTAGAGAAAGGCTAAAAAAATTAATTAAATCCTTCGAAATGCCTCAAGATATGGGATTGATTTGCCGTACTGCAAGTACTAATGCCACTGCTGATACTCTCATCGATGAAGCCCATGAATTATTAAAAATGTGGGAAGGCATAATAGAAAAATTTCATAAATCCTCTTCCCCTTGCTGTCTTTTTGAAGAATCTGATTTAATAAAACGCTCAATTATTAAAGCCATAGACAAAAAATTTGATAGGGTATTAATCGATGATTACGCCATCTATCAAAGATGTAAAAAAATATATAGCAAATATTGTGAAGAACATAGCGTAAAAATAGAGTTTTATAGAGATAAAACCCCAATGTTTGAAAGGTTTAATATAGAAAAAGAAATCGATAAAGCTTTGAGACGGAAAGTATGGTTAGGATCAGGGGGGTATCTCTTTTTTGATAGAACAGAAGCTATGCATACAATTGATGTTAACTCCGGTAGAAGCTCCCAAAGTGAAATTAGAGAAAATGTCGAAGAATCTTTAGTTAGAATAAATTTAGAAGCTGCAGAAGAAATAGCAAGGCAATTTCGCTTAAGAAATATTGGTGGACTAATTATTTGCGACTTCATAGATATGAGGAATAGAAGAAATCAAAAAAGAGTATTAGAAAAGTTAAAAGAATGTTTAAAAGAAGATTCTGCAAAATGCACATTTTTAAGCATGAGTGAATTTGGTCTTGTTGAAATGACAAGACAAAGGAGTAGAGAATCTCTAGCACAAACTATGTTTACTTCGTGTCCATATTGCAGTGGTAAAGGATTAATAAAAACTTATGAAAGTGTTTCTGTAGAAATAGAAAGAGCATTGAAAAAACTGATTCACTGTCAAAATCAATATGCCCTTCATCTGATAACACATCCTGAAATGGGTAGATATCTTGAAGAAAATGATAAAGCATATTTATTGAAGATAGCTGATAAAACACATGCTCATTTGGAATTTTCTACAAATGACACTTATCACTTAAATGAATTTGAATTTTATTCGACGTTAAATGGAGAAAAAATCGAAATATAACGAAAGTAAAATCTTTCTTGATAAATTAGATGCGTCAAGAGAAATACTTTCCAACAAGTACTATAATATCCTACGTAATTTTTTCTTTTGCTATGAAAAAGCAATTGAAAGGAAAGCTTTGGATTCTAATTACATATCTCTTTTTTGCATATTTTTAGATTTAGTAATCAAAGAAATAACCCATCCATATAAATTTCAACCATACCATAAAAAAATACGCTCTCCTTTTGACTATTACCGCTTTGGAATAGATTTTTTAAGGCCACTAGTAAACGAAAAAAAATCTTCTACACATGGATTAGAAAATGTAAAAAAAATGGTAGAATTATTAGAGAAAAATGAAAATGTCATAATGCTCGCAAACCATCAAATAGAAAGTGACCCTCAAGCAATAAGCCTACTTTTAGAAAAATCATATCCTCAATTTGTAGAAAAAATAATTTTTGTTGCTGGAGAAAGAGTAATTTCAGATCCCCTAGCTATACCATTAAGTATGGGATGTGATTTGCTTTGTATTTATTCAAAAAAACATATCTCAGAAGATCCAAAATTAAAAATAAACCAACAATTACACAATAGAAAAACTATGGATCTGATGAGGCAGCTGTTATCTGAAGGTGGGAAAGTAATATATGTAGCACCAAGTGGAGGGAGAGATAGACCTAATAAAAATGGGATTATCGAAATAGCCCCATTTGACTATCAGAGCCTAGAAATGTTTTATCTAATGGCAAAAAGAGCAAAGAGACCAACGCATTTTTTCCCTCTTGCTTTAGCAACACACGATCTTTTGCCACCTCCTAAAGATATTGAAAAAGAAATGGGAGAGGTTAGAACAACACAACATGCGGCCATACATCTATCTTTTGGTAAAGAAATAGATATGGAAAATTTCCCCGGTTCTAACGTCACAAATAAAATAGAAATTAGAAAAAACCGCGCGAATTATATTTGGAATTTGGTTAACATTGATTACCAAAAAATTAATAATTAAATAGGAGTTGCAATATGAGGTTTCTCGTAGTTCTTTTATCATGTTTTAGTATTCTTTTTGCCCAAGAAAAATTTATAGAAGTAAAGGATTTAAGCGAATTATCCTATTTAAACCCCGCCCTATCGAATAGAAAAACAGAAAAAATACAGTTAGCTAACGGCTTAAAAGCTTTATTAATCTCTGATGATAAAGCTGATCAATCTGGTGCTGCTTTAGGGATAAGGGCAGGATCATGGCAAGACCCAGAAAAATATCCTGGTATGGCACACTTTTTAGAACATATGCTTTTTAAGGGAACAGAAAAATACCCAGAAGAAGAAGGCTTTTTTAAATATATATTCGATCATTCTGGCACTCCCAATGCATTTACTGCTTCCGATAGAACAATTTATATGTTCTCCATACAAAACGATGCCTTTGATGAAGGATTAGATAGATTTTCCCATTTTTTTATAGACCCTCTTTTTGAAACAAAAGGACTGAAAAAAGAGCTGCATGCTGTTGATCAGGAATATTCAAAAAATATTGAAAATGACCATTGGAGGGAATACCAAATACTTAAAGAAACAGGAAATAAAAATCATCCCAATCATAAATTTTCAACAGGAAATTCCAAAACTCTATCGATAATACCTCGAGAAGAAATGATCGATTGGTATAGCAATAATTACAGTGCTGAACATATGTATCTAGTAATATATTCTCCTAAATCGATAGATGAATTGAAAAGCATTGTATCAGATAAATTTAACAAGATAAAATCATTAAATATTGAACCTTTAAAAATTGACACCTCTTTATTTTCTAATGAGCAGCTTGGCCATTTAATCTATATTAAACCTATTAAGAAAATTCAAGAATTGTCATTAGCTTGGGAATTACCAACAAAATTTATAAAAGATGAAACGAAATCTGCACAACTCATAGCATATATTTTGCAATCTATGCAAAAAAACACTCTTTTTGATCTTCTAAAAGAAAAAAAACTTATAGAAGAAATCGATGTTTCAGCTTTTGAAATTGGAAATCACCATGCTCTTTTTAGCATTGGATTTTCTCTAACAGACTACGGAATAGATCATACAAATGAAATAATACAGCATACTTTCGAAGCCATTTCTATGCTACAAAATGAAGAAATACCTTCATTTTATTTTGATGAAATGAATTCCATGGCAAAAACACTCTATGAATATCAAGAAAGAGCAGATTCTTTTGAATATGTTATGTCATTATCTAATAAATTAATGGATGAAAATATTTCAACTTTCCCTAACAAAACAATCTTAGCCACAAATTTTGATATTAATAATATAAAAGAGATTTTATCGAATTTAACACCAAAAAAATGTGTATATACCCTTCTAGCGCCACAAGAGAAAACAAAAATAGTACCTGATAGAAAAGAAAAATGGATTGGAGGGAAATATTCTGTTAAAGAAATAGATGATGAATTATTAAATCAATGGCAAGAGAGCTCTTCTAATCCATTAATTACACTCCCACAAGAAAATAGTTTAATCACACAAAATTTTGAATTAAAAGCAAAAAATGATGAAATAGGTTCATTAAAAAAACCATTTTTATTAATTAATAATGAAAAAGCACAAATATACTATGCAAAAGACGATATATACCAAGTACCAAAAATTTCTCATCATTTAAAAATAAAAAGCCCACTTTTTGATGGTTCTTCACGCTCATATGTATTAATGGATCTATTTATTAGAGATTATTCTGAAATAACAAGAGATATTGCTTATAAAGCTAGTGTAGCTAATATTTACCCAAGTATTTCAGCAAATGAATATTCGTTAGAGTTAGAATTATCTGGATATAATAAAAAAAGTGCAACCCTTACAAAAGAACTAATAAAAGCATAT
>CAYUWE010000095.1:0-5023 GCA_964448255.1 uncultured bacterium
AATCGCCTTTTTTTATTTTAGATTCCCAGTTTTTATTCTCTTTTTGGAATGTTTTGAAAAATTGTGCGGCATAGAGGTTGCCAAGAGCATATGTTGGGAAATATCCAAGTATTCCAAATGACCAATGAACATCTTGTAAACAACCTTCAGCATCATTTTTTGGGGTTATTCCAAGGATGTCTTTCATTTTTTTATTCCATATCTTAGGGACATCTTTTACTTTTATTTTTCCTTCTATTAAATCCTTTTCCATTTCATAGCGTAAAATAATATGAAGACAATATGTTACTTCATCGGATTCTACTCTAATAAATGTTGGAGATACTTTGTTTATTGCTTTGTAAAAGTTGTTTAATGAGATGTTTTTAAGATTCTTTGAGCATGCTTTTTTTACTTTAGGATAAAAATAATGCCAAAAGGGTAAATTTTTACCGATAAATGTTTCAAAGAAACGAGATTGACTTTCATGAATACCTAAAGAAATAGAATCTCCTACAGGCGTTCCATAATATTCTATGGGAAGATCTAGCTCATAAAGGCCATGTCCACCTTCATGAAGTACTGTAGAAAGATTGCTAAATAGATAATTTGTATCGATGCGTGTAGTTAGCCTTACATCTTTTGGGTATATTGAAGTGGAAAATGGATGAGCAGATATATCTAGCCTTGATGTATCCTTATCAAAGGTCATGGCATCTAATATCTCTTGTGCAAGATCCATTTGTTTAATATTTTCACATTTAAAAAATAAACATGAATTATCAACTTTTTTTCCGTTTTTAATATTTTTTAAAAGTTTTGATAATTTCTTTTTTAGCCTTGGAAATAATTCATCTAGTTTTTTTTGTAGTCATATCAGGTTCATATAAGTCTAAAAGAGCATTATATGGATGATCTTTATACCCAAGATATGTAGCTTTTTTCCTGCAGAGTTTTACTATTTTCTCAAGATGAGGCTCAAATAGTGCAAAGTTATTATCTTTTCTTGCTTTTATCCATGCGTGAGTTGCTTCAGATGTAGTTTTAGAAAATTCTTTTACAAAACTTTTTGGAAGTTTTATCGCTTGAAGGTAATTTCTTCTCCACTCTTTTAAATTAACTTGTTGTTCTTTTGAAAAATTTTTTGCTTTTATTTTCCCAGTTTTTAGATCGATTAGTTTTTTTAGCGTTGTTTCAAATTCTTTTTTTGTTTGATAAGTATGAAACAAACTAGAGAGAAAGGCTAATTGCTCACTACGCCTAGATATCCCATCTTTTGGCATGTATGTTTCTTGATCCCATCCTAAAAGAGCTTCAATAGAAAAAATGGTATATAGTTTTTTGGAGTATTTTACTAATTTTTCATATTCTTTTTTCATTTTTTTTCTCCCTATTTATATGAGAAAATATAAGAGGTTTTAGATAGTTTTATTAACGATAGTGCAATAGCAACAATAAATGGTGACCAAATTGCAAATGCTGATGATACTACCTGATTTTCTGCTAATATTATGGACGCATCCATAACTGTATAATAGAAAACAAATGAAAATAATCCAAACATAGTTATGAAAAAGATTTTAAAATTCCTTGAAAAATGAAAGCAAAATGGAGTGATAAATAGTACGACTAATAAAGATACCAAAGAAATAGATAGTTTATAATGCAAATGTGTTTGTATTTCTGCTAGATCCTGCTTAGAGGAATAGAGGTTGTTATATAGCTTTGAAACAAGAGTAGATATTTTACTATTTTCATAGGATAAAAATGTTTTTTCTTTAGATTTTTTAACTTTGTTTGTCATATGAGAAAAACGATGTTCTATATAAGAATTTGTTTTTGTTAGTTCATCGTTTCTTTTTATAAAATGATCTACAAAATGTCCTATAGGGGGATTTTTAGAAAGATCAAATCTTTTAAGCTGCCAAAAGTCATCTGTTTTTGGTATCCAATAAACATCATGTAATTGTTTTTCTTGCTTGTTGTAGTTATATGCTATTAATTTTGTTCCATCTTCTAGAAGAAGGATATTCATAGTAGAGTTAGAAGCATTTATTTTATCGATGTCTTTGAATTGCTCAGTTTTAAATTTCTCAATAAAACTTAATGAACGTGGGACTATATATTGAAAGTTAATAAGGCAAAGTATGGAGGATAATAGCGCAAAAATAAAAAATGGTCTAGTTAGTCTAAAAAATGATAGCCCTGCCATTTGAAGGGCTACTAGCTCTTTATGGATATTCATAGAACAAAATATTTTTATTATCGTGAACATCAAAACTAATGGTAAAAAGATATCTAAACGCTTTATGAAATGATGCCCATAATAAATTATTACATCCAAAACACTATCCTGAATGTGAGAAAGGATAGATGAGCTATGAAGAGAAAAATCTATAATTACATATACAAAGTAAATGGATAATAGAGAAAATAGCATGAATTTTAATGCTTCTATGTAGATATATTTTTCCCATATAGGCAATTTTAAAAATCTCATTCTATCCCTCTTTGAACTTTTTTTATTGAACGATAAGACAAAAATAAAAAGATAGGTTGAGGAACAAGAAAGAAAATAGAAGATAAAAGAGTATGAGTTTTAATAGATTTTCCAATAGATAAGCTTATGAAAATAATTAAAGCAAATAGCGTTGCGGCTATTATTTTTCTTCTAGATTTTTTCCTTCCTATATCTATTCCAAAAGCGATGCCTAGTACTGTAAAGGTAAATGCGCTAAATCCAATAGCTATTCTTCTTAAAATCTCTATGAAAATAGCTTTTTCTTTTCCAGTATTTAAAAGTAATCTTAATGGAAGGTGAGAGGTTGGTATTTTTGTTTGTTTTTCTGATTTCATAAATTGTGTTAGAGCAGCTGCTTTTGTAGTTATAGAGTTATCTTTTTCAATTATTAACGTATCAAACATACTATCTCTATTTGGAAGGTTCGTTATAAAATAAGTATCACTTCCATATAGAAGATCATCTTTTAGGGTTATCTCTTTTGTGAAAAAAAAATGCAGTCTTTTTGATGTAGGGTTTGTAGTAATTAAAAAGAGGTTGTTAATAGTTAAAGGGTCTTGTGTTTTTTCATAATCGATATAGCTATTTTTTATTGGGCAAAGGTTTTGTCTTTGTATCAATAATAAGGGATTTATTGTTGTTTGTTCATATAGAAAAGTTTTTGATTTCAATCTACATCTTGGGGAGATTTCAGAAACAAGATAGAAATTGATCAAGAAAAGAATAAACCCACTAAACACTATTGGGGTAATAATATTTATTATAGAAATGCCATTAGATCGAAGAGCTGTTAATTCATTAGTCGTGCTCATATTTTCAAATAATAATATTGAAGCGATAAGACAAGATATTGGTATGGCAAATGGAAGGATATGAGGGGTTTGTATTAGTGCATAATAAAAGACATCACTTACGAGGCCACTTAATGAAGCAAATCTAGCTATTTCTTTAAATCTCGTTACTAAAAGGACAAAAACAAATGAAAATACTGATAGAAAAAAAACTTTTAAATACGATTTAAAAAGGTAATTCCAGAAAGTCGGTATCAAAAAAGATTCCTTTAGATTATAATGTTTTTCAAAGATTTAATCTGATAGTAATTTTATGACAATGACTTATTTAAAAGAAGAAATAAGGCTTTTTCTTATTAAAAATCTAATAGATAACAAGCCTATTTTGTTGGGATATTCTGGAGGGCCGGATTCAAAAGCTCTTTTATATTTGCTATTGTCTTTGAAAAATGAAGTTCCGTTTGATTTACATCTACTTCACATTGACCATAATCAAAGAAGCACTAGTAGAAAAGAAGCTATATTAATAGAAAAAGAAGCAAAAACCTTAAAATTGCCATGTCACATTAAAAAAATTACTTCAAAATATTCTAGTAATATTGAGGGAAATCTAAGAGAAGAAAGATATAAAATATTTAAAGAGATATATGATGATATCAATGCTCAAGCTCTTTTGTTAGCCCACCAGGCAAATGATTTATATGAGACGGTTTTGCAAAGAGTGCTAGAAGGAGCAAATCTTAGTAATATTTATGCGATGCAAGAGGTATCTAAATTTGAGGGTATTAATGTATGGAGGCCTTTACTATCTACTGAGAAAGAAGAGTTAATATCATGGTTAAAAACAAATGGAAATGAATTTTTCATAGATGAAACAAATTTTGATGAGAGTAATTTACGATCTAGAATGCGGAAAAATATTTTTCCAATACTTGAAAAATGTATCAAAAAAAGAGTTGGAAAGAATTTTTGTTATCTATCTAAAAGGTCATTAGAGTTAAAACAATATTTAGATGAAAAAACTAAAAAGGTATTTGCGAATAGAGTTGAAGGACCTTTCGGAATATATTTAGAATTCCCTAAATCTTTAGAGAGAATTGAAATAAGACACTTGATACAGAGGCTATTAAAAAAAGCTTCCATGTCAGTATCAAGGGACAATATTGAAAAGATTATCGATCAGATAAACTCAAATCAATCTAATAAAATTTTTGAAGTAGAAAATAAGAGGATAATAGTAGATAGGAAAATACTATTTATTCAGACAAAAAAATTTCCAAAAATAAATAGCTTTCCAATTACCTTTGGTAAATTTTCTTACTCCTGGGGGGAAATTGAAATTACCAATAAATGTAAGGATAGTAAGGTTGGATGGAAAAATGCCTGGTTAGGGGAAATATCTTTTTCTTTACCTGAAGGGGAATATTTATTGAATATTCCAGTACCTGGCAGTTATTATAAAAAAAAGCGTTTGAAAAAATGGCTTTTTGAAAATATGGTCCCTCATTTTTTTAGGTACTCTTGGCCAGTAGTTTATAGCGATGGGTGTATTAAAAGAGAATTTTTGTCAGGGAAATGTAAAGAGAAGCTACCTGGGCATTACCATGTAAAAATTAGTATTAAATAAGGCTATTTTTGATAAAAAAATGGGTTTTTTAAAAAAAAATAATAAAAAAAGAACAAATTAATCTTTTTTTTTGTTATAGGAACATAATATATAGTAAAGCCTTTT
>CAYUWE010000096.1:0-4969 GCA_964448255.1 uncultured bacterium
ATAATAAGCGCCTTAAGCGCAATATAACCTCATCAGCCGGATGATTATTTTTATGTAAGCCCTTAGGAATTAAGAGTTAAGGGTTTTGTTGGCAGTATAATAGTATTGTAATTAATTCTAATAAACATTGCTTGTTAAAAATAATTTGTATTATAATTATAGTCTTTAAATAACAATAAATGAGGAATTATCGTGGCAATAAGAGCAGGCGGTTCTAGGGGCATTAGGGATGCCTCTCCAAGGCCTATACGGTATCAGGATGAAGCAAGAAAAGAATCTTTATCTTCAAATGTAATTAATAAAACCTGGAACATCGCAAAAGTAGTTTTTTCATTTATATATCAAGAGACTAGAATAATTATAAAAGACTTTGTTCATTCTATTACAAGGGATAGATATGATGTATTTGATTATATCGGCGAAGGTGCTTCTTCAAAAATTCATAAAGCTTGTGTAAATGGAAATCGAGATAATATTGTAGCAGTAAAAGTATCTACACCTCCTCCTAGCGATATGTTTGGGGGATTTCATGAAGAGAGAATGCGTAATTATCATGAAGTTTCAAGAGAAGCTAAAATACTTGAATTATTGCAAGGATGTCCTCATATAATAAAATTTCTTGATTCTTATAGCACCAGTGAAGGAAATATGCTTTCATATGCTATTGCAATGGAATTATTAAATACAGATAAAGTTATTCGAAAATCATTTTCAACAGATACATCGTTGACATCAAATAAGACTATGTCAATTAATGATGCAGATATATTTGCTAAGCAATTTTTAGAAGCATTGACTTATATGGAAGAAAAAAGAGTTCTTCATCTAGATATTGACCCATCAAATGTTTGTTGGAATGAAGAGAAAAAGAAATTAACGTTATTTGATTTTAGCGCAGGTAAAATCCTTAAAGGGGATGAACATACTATTTCAGCTAAGGATTATATTGCAGGAACCCCAGATTTAAAATATAGAGCGCCAGAAAAAATTTTAGGGATGCCTGTAAGGGTGTTCAAGTGATTTATGGTCTTTTGCATGTTTGTTATTTAAGGTATATACTGGAGAAGATTTGTTCTGTCGGAATAAAGCATTTACTAGTAAATTAGCTAATAGAGATCCTAGAAGAAGTGAATTTGAACAAATATTAAGAGAAATTCAAAATTTATGTGGAAAAGAGCTTCCTGAAGAGTGGTTAAAAGATAAACCTTTACATAGTCTTAGTTTTAATCCAAAAGAAGCTATATCTATACGAGAAAGAATTTATAGAGTTGCAAGAGATAAAGGAGAATTAGATAGCAATAAAGAACACCTTGATCGCATTGTAAATATAATTGAACAGATAATAACTTATGATAGACCTACAGCTAAAAGTCTTTTAGAAGCTAGTTACGCAGAAGAAGATTAATATACAAGCCTTAATAAAGGCAATTTTGTTGTTAATTCATCTGGAATAGTTTCAATTGGATTATTTCTTATATCTAGTTTCGTTAAACAAGTAAGGGTGATTAATTGTAGGGGAAGATAAGGTATTTGATTATATCTTAAACAAACTTTTCGTAATTTCGGCACTTTCATTAAAGGCCCCATAGATTGCACTCGATTACCCTTAAAATATAGCTCTTGAAGGTTAGTTAGCTTAGAAACATCGTCTGGGATGTCCTGAATAAGATTGCAGGTTAATTCCATCCATATCAATGTCGTGATATCAAATAAAAAAGGTGGCAATTCAGAAATGTGATTATGAGCAAATGAAAGCCATTTAAGATGGCGGAAAAGGCCTATTTCCTTTGGAATTACTTTTAAACGTGTAAAACTAATATATTGCGTCTCAGTAGGAGCCAATTGTGATTGTTGCTCTTCCATTGTTTCTTTAAATTCTAAAGCTCTTTGAGAAGGGGGTAATAGATTAAATTCATCAGTGTAAAATCTAGGATTTTCTAAAGCTAGAATTCTTTTTCCATCAATAAATAGACTATTGAAAAAAACTATAAAATTATAGTCAACCATCCAATGATAAATTCTAATGTATGTTTGAGAGGTGATAACGCCATGTTTTTTAATTGTTTCTCTATAAAATCTGGTTCCTTGAGGCTCAAGCTGCGAATCCTTTATGCTATTACCAAAATGCTCTTGAGGGATATTCATAACCCATATTCTTTGCTCATTAAATAGTCTGAATAACAAACAAATAGTATAAACAGATTCAGTATATCCACGCTGTGGGATAGGAATTACCAATCTGTTTTTCAGGGTATCCCTTGAAATGCCTAATTCTTTTTGTATCTCATCAAGTATAACGTTAGCAGCTAAGTAAAGTGGTTGTTTTCCATATGTTTTTAAACTTACTCTTTCACCAAGAGCAAGATCGTCTTGAGCCATATAACGAAGAACGAGTGAATTCATATCATCTACTTGTGTTGTTCTAGATTGAGCGCTACTAGTCATTTATATTATTCGTCGGGTTTTTATACATAACAATTATTATCAGACCTAATATATATCCTAGTTTAAACCCCTTCTTACTAGTAGAACTATGCTTTCATTGATAGTAAACTTAAGGTCTCAAATGGATTGATAGGATAATATGAAGGGTCTTCATCCAAATGTTCTTTCATTTTCTTTTCAACTGCTGCTACAGCATGTTGCGGTGGAATAAATGTAGTAAAATTCGGCCCAAAAAACTCTAAATAACCATCTACTACAGGTTTTGAATTTTTAGTATGATCGTTGTTTTGTAATCCCCCTTGACTCCATACTATATAGTATTTAATCAATATTAAACCACTAAAGTATAAACCTACAGATGCTATGGAATTTAATGCCTTAGACATCCATCTTGGCATGTAATTTGATAAGATTGACTCTGTAATAGTTGTTTTAAGCGATGAAGGATCTATTTCAATATCTGTATGCTTTGATAATGTCTCCAAACACCATCTAGCACAGTTATCTTCAAAGTAGTTAAAAACACCTCTACTAATGCCATTTGTAAGGTCTACTAGCTCTTCTTTAATATCTTTTGATAGACCTTCATATTGCTCTTTTGTAAGAGGTATTCTAACGGCATGCTGGTTATCTATTGGATATTTACAGTCACATGGGTCTGGACAAGATAATCTTTGATTGGCTTGTCTCATGTAATTCCCTCTTTCCCATAGTATCTCTTTTGGGAATTTTCCAACGCTTACTACATTCCCCTGATCATCTATTAAACGTAAAAATGAATGTCTAGATGTAAAAACACCCCAAAAATGACTAGTTGCGTATGTTTCAACTAATTCTACACAGTATCCTTGATTCCAATCTTTTAATTGGTATGAAACTGATAATGGAGAATCTTCATCAATCTCTCTTGGCTTTACTATTTTAAATTGTGTTAGTACATAGTCGTTTAATTGTGACAAGATAAAGTCGTTAGGCCTATTTTTCTCTAATTTATCAACAAACTCATTAACGCTCTCCCCTGTGTGGAATTGTAATTCCCCTTCTTTATATATAATACCAGCGCCTTCGACATCGTGAGATCGTAGGAATTCTATTTGTTTTTTTATACATCTAAAAGTTGTATATAAGGTGCTATACGCTTCAAAGTTATCATTTATGAATTCTTTTACCTTTTCAGTAGTTACATCTTCTGGGAATAGCGTAATTATTCTTGAAAAGTTTAAAAATGCTTCTCTAGGTATATTTAGAGAGTCTATTTTATCGTCTATTTCAAAAGTATTTACGTCTAAACTATCATCTACAGGTGTTATACACATAATTTTTCATCAATATGTTATTTAAATTTCCTTCTAAGCCGAGTATTATACCAAAAAGATCACTCCGAATTCAATTCCTTTCAATCTTTTTGATGTAAAATGACAATTTATAAATTTAATGTTAAGATATGCCTAGAGCTATGTATTAGGAGTTTAAAAAGATAAGAATTTGTTGATAGAACTAATGAAAATTAGTTCTTTATTTACAATAAACTTTTTAATGCTAATGGAATTTATATAGAATTGATTTTATTAAAAAACATATGGTATAGATTGAGTTAACAGCCTAACTGTAGTAAATCTCATAAAATTCAAACTTGTAGCATCATAATCAACGTCTCTTTCTTTTTTAGTCTTATATAAGATTTCAGGATTGTGTATTAACACATCTTCAATGCTGTGATAATTTGTTGCAAATGATACATCAGATCTAAATGGATTTATAAATATATAACTATAGTTATCACGAATTATTGCGTATGTTTTGTCAGCTCTTGTGATTAAAACGCTTTCACCTAGCCTAAGCGCTTTGTCAATTGCTTCTCTAACAACGTCAAAATTTTCATCGTCTTTTTCCTCTTGCAAATATTTTGGTGTAATATATTCTAAAATATCTATCTCATCGATAATATCAAACCAAACAGGCATCTCGCTTCTTTGATCTTTTAAGTGGTTTTGAATTGCCCTAAAGCATGTATCGTAAGACTCAGGATCATCAATTTCTTGAATGGGTTTTTCTGCAACAACTTCTTTTTCTTTTTGCAAATGACAAAATTCTGAATAAGGTTTATTGCAACCAGATGAATTTATTATATATGCCAAACGTTGTCTGTCTGTAACTGAAACTGTCTTTTCAGCTGACATCTCGCAAAGATTACCTTCTTGTGTTTTTTGATGATCTAATGGTTTTATTTGTCTTGATTTGAATGCTTGATATACTAAATAGACTATTGCGGGTATCACCAATATAATACCAAGAGCTATTAAAGCTATTTTATTTGCTCCTAGCTTTTTAGTATGATTGGTCGCTTGGGGTTCGACCGTAAAAGTGTCTGGGTTTATTACTGGTCTTACTGTTGCCATAATTAATAACTTTGTTTGATTTTTAACTATAATATTATAGCAAAATTTTAATAATAATTCAATAAATCATTATTATTAAAATATTTATTATTATATTTTTTTAATAAAATCTATTGGCGTTGAGC
>CAYUWE010000097.1:0-4963 GCA_964448255.1 uncultured bacterium
TAACAATTAATTATATAGTAGAATAGATAAAGGACCCTTAGAGGAGAGGGGAGAAATAATAGGTAATAACATGGGTAATATATCTTATAGCTTTTTGAAGAGTGAAAACCTTCAAAAAGAGGTTCAATCTATAGATTTAAAGCTGCATTCTAATAAGTTGATAGGGATAGACGAGCTTTTTTTATTATCTGATTCATTAACAGATATTTACATGGACATCTCTAGTAAGCTGGGCTTTGAAGATGATGCTATATATAGCGATATATGTGATAGAAGCCATGATTTGTTTGAAGATATTGAGAAAATGAAGGAAAAAGGACAAAGGTATGATTTATCTATTTTGCAGCAAATTAATAAAATTAGAATAAAAGCAGATGAATTAGAGATGACATTTTTATCTTCATCTCCAGACGTGATTTTAGAGAAAATAGAAATGCTCTATCAATCCCTAAAAAGGGTGGTTAATAAAAAGGGTTATAATCAAAATTTTCTAGATAAAAGCATTTATTCTTGTTTAAAAAAGATACAAGCTTTGCATTTTAGATGTGTTTATCCAATTTCTGAAGAAATGTCAGAATTTTCTTATCAACATACCTATGCGCATTATCTTTTATGCTTGTCTAAAGCATTAGAAGAAAAGAATTATACTAGCTTAGATTATAAATTATCTGATGAAGAAAAAGAGGCTATAGGGTGTTATTTAGGGAAAGAAATATTTGATGAAACAGCGGTATTTCATAAAGCAAGAGCTATTAGAAGTTATTTAAAAGATATGCAAGAGATAAAAGAAATTGCTAAAGCATTTTTCTTTGATGAAGCTGGTGATGCTATCAAGAGATATAGAAAATTAAAAAGGTATTACAAAGAAAAAATTAATAACAATATTTGGATAATAGCTGGAAAGACTTTTGACAATATTTTAGAGGATTTGAAAAAAGAAAATAAAGAAGCAAAAGGATTAATCGCTACAGCTATGATGAAATTTATTTCAGAGATGATAAATTAATATTTTCAATAGCTTTTTTTAAAGTTTCTTTATTTGCAAATGAAGATAAACGAATGAAATTTTCTCCAGATGGACCAAACCCACTTCCTGGAATAGTGATTACATTTGCATTTTTTAAAAGGACATCAAAAAATTCCCAAGAGGATTTATATTTTTTTGGAATTTTCCACCAAATATAAGGAGAATCTATCCCTCCATATATTGTAAATCCCATATTGATAAGACTATCTCTTAAATATGAGGCATTATCTTTATAGATTTGTATGTTTTGAGAGATTTCTTTTTTTCCTTGTTTAGAAAAAATAGCTTCAGCACCTTTTTGAATAGGATAAGATACTCCTCCAAATTTAGTTTCTAATCGTTTTTTCCAAAGATCATGTAGAAATACTTTTTTATTATTAATAAATGAAAATATTTTTTTTGGAATTACCATATATGAACAGCGAAGGTTGGTGAAACCAGCCGTTTTTGAAAAGCTTTTTATTTCTATTGCAACAGAGGTTGCACCTTGTATTTCATAAATTGAATGAACGGCATCTTTTGATGAAATAAATGCTTCATATGCAGCGTCGTATATGATTATTGCATTATTTTCTTTTGCGTAATTTATCCATTTTTTAAGTTCTTTTTTTGTTAAGGCAATACCTGTTGGGTTATTTGGAGAGCATAGATAAATAAGATCACAAGGAGTTTTGGGGAGGTTTGGAGAAAAATTATTTTCTTCATTGCAGCTAAGGTAAATAAAATCTTCGTATCTATCCTTTTTTTTATTATGTCCTTTTGTTCTTCCAGCAAGGACATTGGAATTCACATAAACTGGATAAACTGGATCACATATTGCTACTTTACTAGATATGGAAAATAGCTCTTGGATATTAGAGCTATCACTTTTAGCGCCGTAAGATATAAAGATTTCATCTTCTGTAATGTCTAGGTGTTTATATTCTTCTTGTTTAATTTTTTCTTTTAGAAATTGATATCCACAAGAAGGGCCATATCCAATAGTTTTTTCTCCCATTTCTTTTGTAGCTAAAATAATAGCTTCTATGACGCATTTAGCAAGTGGCAGGGTGATATCGCCGATACCTAGATTTAATAATTCTGTAGATGGATTTTTTTCCTTAAATTCAGTACATTTTTTTTCAATTTCTCTAAAAAGATATGTTGATGAAAGCTTTAAAAAGTTTTTATTTAATTTTGCCATGAAACTATTTTTTAACTATTATTGGACGCAAATAATAATATAGGTAAAATGAAATGACCGCAACAAATTGCTTAAATTATATATGAACTTATTTGAACAATTAAAAACACAATCAACAGAAATAGAAGAGAAAATAAATTATCAATTTAAAGATAAAAATTTACTTTATTTAGCGTTTATCCATTCTTCTTTTGCTAACGAATGCAAAGATGTTTTGTCACAAAACTATGAAAGATTAGAATTTTTAGGGGACTCTGTTTTGGGAATAATTATTTCAGAGTATCTCTATCATAGGTTTTTTGATTTTTCAGAAGGTAAATTATCTTTACTTAGAGCATCTTTAGTTGATGCAAATTCATGTTCTAATTATTTAAAATCTCTGAAATTAGAAGGATATATCCTTTTAGGTAAAGGTGAAAGGTTATGTAGCGGCATGGAAAAGACATCTATTCAAGCAGATGTTTTTGAAGCTATAATAGGAGCGATATATTTAGATGGAGGATATGAAAAAGCAAAGGCATTTATATTTGATAGATGTGAGAATTTAATTGAAGAGATAATTAAAAATCCAACTAGTAATTTTAAAGCTGATCTACAAGATTATTCTCAAAAGAATTTTCAATCTACACCGGTTTATGAAGTGACTAATGAAACAGGACCAGACCATGCAAAAATATTTTTTGTAGATGTTTTTATTGATGGTAAAAAAATGGGAGAAGGAAAAGGTTCTTCCAAAAAAGATGCAGAACAAGATGCTGCACGAATAGCTTTAACACATATAGAAAAGAGCGTGGGTAATGAGTAAACAAAAAACTATATGGGAATGTGCTGAGTGTGGATATACACAGTCTCGTTGGTCTGGCAATTGCTATGCTTGTAAGGGATGGAATACTTTTATTGAGCAAATTGCAATCAATGAAAAAAGTAAGCGTTTTTCTTCTAAAAAAGAAGAGATTACAAAACCTATTTGTCTTAGAGATATTGATTGTTCAAATTTTTCTAGAATAAAAACAAAGATGACAGAATTTGATAGGTTATGTGGTGGAGGCATAGTTGAAGGCTCGTTAATATTACTGGGAGGAGAACCTGGAATAGGAAAATCTACACTTTTACTACAGATTGCTAATGCTTTAGCAAGTATGGATAAAAAGGTATTGTATATTTGTGCAGAAGAATCAGAACAACAAACTTCTCTTAGAGCAAGACGTCTTGGTATAGATAGTGAAAATCTATTTCTTTATAACGAGACATTGTTTCAATCAATAAAATTACAAATAGATCAATTAAAACCTGATATCATCATTGTTGATTCTATTCAGATAATTTATAAAAATGAACTTCCTTCATCTCCTGGATCTGTTGTACAGGTAAGAGAGATTGCAAATGAGTTTTTACATATTTCTAAAGGTTATGGAATAACTACTTTTTTAGTGGGGCATATAACTAAATCAGGAGAGTTAGCAGGTCCTAGGTTATTAGAACATCTTGTAGATACCGTTTTTGATTTTGAAGGGGAAAAGCATTATGGATTTAGATTGTTAAGGGTTAGGAAAAATCGCTTCGGCCCAACGGATGATATTGCTCTTTACCGTATGAATGAAGAAGGTCTTCATCAGGTATTACATCCATCTATAGCTTTTTTAGAAAAAAGAAGATTTTCTTTAAGTGGAATAACTATTGTTCCAACAATTGAGATGGCAAGAGCGATGTTAATAGAAGTGCAAGCATTAGTATCTCATAGTGCTTTTTCAACACCTTCTAGAAAAGCAGCAGGACTTGATTCAAATAGATTGTCTCTTCTTTTAGCTGTATTAGAGAAAAGATTGGGATACCAACTATATACGTATGATGTATATGTTTCTTTAGCAGGAGGGATACGCATTAAAGAAACAGGAATCGATTTAGGAGTAATATTATCTATTGCATCTTCTGTTGCTAATGAAATAATAGATGAAAATATGATTTGTTTTGGAGAGGTTGGTTTAGCTGGAGAAATTAGAAATGTTTCTCACGCAGAAAATAGAGTTAAAGAAGCTATAAATATGGGATTTACAAAATGTATGCTTCCAGAAAATTCAATAAAATCCATTTCAAAAACTATTTCTGATCAGATTGAATTAATCCCGGTAAATCTTGTTGATGAAGCTATTAGAAAAATAATATAAGAGGGGAAAATGACTCAAACAAGTTATCAACTGCCAGAGCTAGAATATGATTTAAATGCGCTAGAACCTGTGATTTCTAAAGAGGCATTAGAAATACATTATAAAAAGCATCATCAAGCATATATTGACAACTTAAATATAGCATTAGACAAGTACCATGAAGCTGAAATAAGGAATAAGGTTGATGAAATGGTAGCTATGCAAACAGCAATACAATTTAATGGTGGCGGCCATATCAATCACAGTTTTTTTTGGACTATTTTATGTAGTGTCTCAAAACATGATCATTTACCTAAAAATAAACTTAAAGAAGCAATAGATAATGAATTTGGATCCTTTGATAATTTCAAAAAGATATTTGTTCAGCATTCTTTAGCAATAAGAGGGTCTGGATGGTGTTGGTTTGCTATTGAAAAAACGAAGAAAAATTTGGAGATTATTAATACAAGTAATCACGGGACAATAACTTCAAAAGGGTTTTTGCCGCTTATGGTGATGGATATGTGGGAGCATGCATATTACTTACAATATAAGAATGATAAAAAGAAATTTCTTGAATCTATCTGGGATATTATCGACTGGGAAAGC
>CAYUWE010000098.1:0-4962 GCA_964448255.1 uncultured bacterium
GATTTTATTCGTATATTTTCACAATGCATACATAGGTTTAATATGATTCAAAATATCGTTATATCTCTTATTTTAATTTGTTTTAACGTTGAAGGAGCTGAAATGAAAAAAGAAAAAAATTCTAAAATTCAAGATATTATTGAGCTGATTTGCATATCTGTTTTGCACTCGGATCAAATTGATCCAATGTTGACTCAGACTGTTGAGATGTCTATTAGTGCCATAAAAAGTGAAATGAAAGTAGAGGAAGTAGTCTCTCAGGTTAAGAAAAAAATGATGAGTAAGGAATTTTTAGAAAAATACTCAGAACCATTTGATAAAATATTTACTCATGATGAAATCAAGTTTCTTCTTGATTATTATAAATCTGAAACACAAAAGAAGATGTACAAGACTGCTACTGAAACATTTGTACCTATATATACATCGATGCAAAGCTTAGTGAACGATGTTATACAAATTCCTAATGTTGTTGATAAAATTATTTCACTTACTGAACAAAATTATCAGAAAGAAATTAAAGAATTTTCAGGAAGCGCTATTGTAGAAGTTTATTCTACATTTTGTTCTCCATGTAAAGCTCTAGCACCGATCTTTTGTGAAATTAGCGATGAATTTTCCGATAAAATTAAGTTTTTAAAATTAAATATAGGTAGTGAGTATAATCTTTCTAAAGAACTTCAAATACATTCTGTGCCTACTGTGCTATTTATTAAAAAAGGAAAAATCATCTTAAAACATGTTGGATTGATTGCCAAATCTGATTTGATTGAAAAAATTAAAAAAGAATTTATAGATTAAAGAAGAAATTTTTAAGAGCTTTCGGCATGTGTATATAATTCATAGCATTTTAAATTAATATGAATAGTCTATTTATTTAAGAGAGAGTTAGCAATCTTTCATTAGCTCCAGGAATAGATAATCCATCTGCAATTTTGTAAAGGTGCTTAGCATAGTTTAAAGAACGAGGAACACCACGGCCGAATTCATATAGGATTCCCAAATTGAACAGAGCTTGAGGAACTCCTTTTTTAAGAGCTAATTTGAAGAAAGATGCTGCTTTCTCATCTGATCTTTGAAACCCGCAATTTCCATTAAGACAAAACACTCCTATTTGAAATAATGCATAGGGATGTTCTTGATTAGCAGAGAGAATGAATAATTCTTTTGCCTTTTGTTCAGATTTCTCAATACCTTCGGTTCCTAAGAAATATAAGTTGCCTAATTCAAATTGGGCCTGAGCTTCTCCTAGTGAGGCTGCTAAACCTAGCCAATGGGCTGCATTTTGAGCTGACTTTTGACAATTGCCAATTCCTAAGAGATAAAACATACCTAACTTCCATTGAGCATTTATATTTCCACTCAATGCTTCTTCTTTTAGATAATCTGACATTTCCGATAGGGATTCTTTGTTTGAATCAGAGAACATCTGATCCATAGAGACAAATGAGGAAGAACTATTTGGATAAAATACTCTCATATGCTGATTATTATTTTCATCATATGAGACAATTTGGAAGCTGGAATCAGGACATTTTTGCAAACATGTTTTTGTATCGATTAAAGATTCTGTTGGTGCATATACAATTCTATTTGATAAATTAGCAATTGTTTGCGCTATTCCTTTGCCTGTTGTACATGCATACAAAATAATTTTTGCATCTGATTTAAGAGACTCAAAATCTTCTTTAGCTACGCGTTCTTTGTAGTAAAAAGGAGTTTTCAACCATCGAGACCAAAACGTGTTGGATCCAAATTGGATTTTATCTGGATACCCATGAGCCATGATAACTAATAGAGATGTATTTGTGCCTATACTTGAAAGCATAGCTCGAAACTGACGAGCATCCTCAATTGTTTGAATTGCCAATTTATGTGTTTTCGCAATCTGAAGAAGTAGTGATTGAGCTGGAGCTGCAGATAGTATTCCATTGAAATCATTTTTTGCTCTAAGGATTATTGCAATAGGCGTATCTTTTTCTTTTGATTTGTTTAACTGTTCTAACTTATGCCAAAAACGATTATGTCCGATCTCAATTGGATTCATTGGTTTATTTTCCTCCAATATATCTCTCGAATTTGTTCTAATAATTCAATTATAAAAATATATATTTTATTTAATAAATAATAATTATTAAGAAGAAATTGTTCTTCTTGAAATAATAAATTGGCTAACTGTGATTTCGCCTCGTTAATTCCCATCTCTTGAGCCTTTCTGTAGAAAAACTTTGCATATTTTAATGAAAGACAAACTCCGCGACCATGTTCATACATGTAGCCTAAATAATAATCTGCCTCTGGCATACCCTTTTTAGATGCGCGATAAAAAAAATTCCAAGCATTTTTGTCTGATTGAGCAAATCCACATTGTCCATTATAATGGAAAGAGCCTATTTGAAACAAAGCTGGGGAAAAGTCTTGACTTGCTGATTGCTGAAACCATTGGATTGCTTGATCAATTGATTGTTTAATTTTTCCTTGACCTGTTAAATAGTAACATCCCATCATGTATTGAGCTCGAGGATGTTTTTTTTCTGCAGCTGATGAGATTAATTCGAGGGCTTTTTTATCAGATTTTTCACAATTTCCTTTTCCACATAGATAAAAGCCTCCAAGTTTCAATTGTGCGTCGGCATCGCCACTTTCGGCTTTTATTTTTAAATATTTAGCCATTTCAGCAAACGAGTTTGCATTTGCCTTTGAAAGCATATCTATAGAAATAATTGACTTAGATAAAGAATCTGGTGTAAATACACCCATATGTTGCTGATTTTTCTCATTATATGAAAGAATTTTAATGTCCAAATTAGGCCAATTTTGCAAACATGTTTCTGTATCACATATGTAGCCCATTGGGGCGAAAACAAGTCGCCGAGAAACATTAGAAACGGCTTGAGCAAGTTTTTGACCTGACAAACAAGAGAATAAAACAATTTTGGCATCTTGAGATAGTAGAGCAAAATCACTTGCATCTATATCTTGTTTTTGATACTTCGGCTTTCTTCGTTCCCAAAATTGATGCCAAGGTATATCTTCGCTGAACTTTAACCAGTCTGCGATTCCATGAGACAAAATAAATAAAAGAGAGGCTTTCTTATGGAAAAATGTGGTAAGTTCATTAATTTTGCGTCCTAAATCTTTACTATCATCAATTATTGCTATTGCGAGACGATGAGTTCTAGCTATTTGAAGAAGTAAAGAATGCGTTGCAAATCCAAAGCTATGTGTTGGATCGTATTTTCCTAGTATTACTAATGCAATAGGACTCTCATCATTTTTCTCTTTATTATTTTGATCAACTTGAGCCAAAAATGTTTTTGGTAAAATCTTATTAAGACAGGTCATTTTCTATTTTTAATGAATAGGAGTAGAAATACTCCTATTCATTTATCATCTAATGATTTGGTTGTTTAACTTGTCGCTAAAAGAGGAGAGCAACACATTGCGGCGCAAAGAGCAGCGCAATATGGAGCTTGAGGCCCTGCTAAGCAAATAGCCCAACAAGTTGCACATGCAGGAGCGGCTCTATCTCCAACATTTCTTGCTTGATTTCCCAAGGTTGTGATAATAGGCAAAGTAGTTAATTCAATTGGGTTCTTATGTGTATTGTTAAAAAGCATTGAAGGTTGGGTTTGGTATGAGATGTTTTCAACTGGTCTAACCATACATATACTCCTTATAGATTTTTTATAAATCCATTTACTACAAATGACATTAGTAATAAATGGACTAGCAATCTAAGCAATGTATAATATTTAATCAAGTGTAATTTATTATTATATCTTATGTTTATAAGCTAGATTTTCAGCTTTGTAAAATTGTATAGTATAAAACTTGAATAGTTGATCAAATTTTGTTTGATCTAGAATCCGATGTTGCTTTAGCTATTGGATTATGTTAATGATATGAGAATAGTTAGATAGAAAGGAGAAATTGTTCTATGAGTTACGATAAGATCAAATCACTTCTAAAAGATAAAGCTGATAGTTTATTACATCATGAATGTAAAACTATAACTAAAGATAAATTGCACCTGCCAGGACCTGATTGGGTAGATAGGATATTTTCAATTTCCGATAGAAATATTAGGGTTTTAAAAAGCTTGCAGCAGTTATTCTCTAGTGGGAGATTAGCTAATAGTGGCTATTTATCAATCCTTCCTGTAGATCAGGGAATAGAACATACTGCAGGAGCATCTTTTGCACCTAACCCAATGTATTTCGATCCAGAGAATATTGTAAAGTTAGCAATAGAAGGGGGATGTAATGCCGTTGCTTCAACTTCTGGCGTTCTTGGAATAGTTGCAAGGAAATATGCTCATAAAATTCCTTTCTTACTAAAATTTAATCATAATGAACTTCTTTCATACCCAAATAAACATGATCAGGTGATGTTTGCCTCAATAAAAAAAGCATACGATATGGGGTGTTGTGCAGTTGGTGCTACCATTTATTTTGGGTCTGATGAAAGTAGAAGGCAGATTGTTGAAGTTAGTAAAGCGTTTGAAATAGCTCATGAATTCGGTATGGCAACAGTATTATGGTGCTATCTAAGAAACCCAGCATTTAAAAAAGATAAAAAAGATTTTCATGATGCAGCAGATTTAACAGGACAAGCAAACCACTTAGGTGCAACGATACAAGCAGATATTATAAAGCAGAAACTACCAACACATAACGGCGGGTTTAAAGCTTTAAATTATAGTAAATTCACAGATAAAATGTATGATGAATTAGCAACAGACCATCCTATAGATCTATGTAGGTATCAAGTGATTAATAACTATATGGGAAGGGTAGGACTTATCAATTCAGGAGGGCCTTCTTCTGGTGCTGATGATATGTCTTTAGCTGCTATGACTGCTGTTATAAATAAACGCGCTGGCGGAATGGGATTAATATCAGGAAGAAAAACCCTTTCATATTTATATTCAAAGGGAAAAATAAACACCAAAAAGAGTAA
>CAYUWE010000099.1:0-4935 GCA_964448255.1 uncultured bacterium
TTGTTGTGCGTGATAAATTTTTTCAAAAGATTCAATAATATCATCGATTTTAAAATCGGAGAAATTTTCTAAAAGAATACCACATTCTTGCCCTTTAGATACTTCTTTTACATCATCTTTTTGTCTTTTTAATGAAGAAATTTTTCCTTTCCAAATAACTTCATTATTTCTAATTACTTTTGCAAAATTATTTCTATTAACCATCCCTTCAAGCACTTGACAGCCAGCGATATTTCCAATCTGAGAGGATTTGAAAACAGCTTTTATTAATACCTTCGCTGTATTTACTTCTTCTTCAATTTTATCTAATAAAGAGGCCATTAGCTCTTTTACATCATCTATCGCATGATAAATTATATCATGTTGCTTTACCGTTACTTTCAATTCTTTTATTAAGCTATCAGCATGGCTTTCTATTGATGTATGAAACCCTAATATCACAGCTTTTGATGCCGAAGCTAAGCTTACATCAGATTCTGAGATTTCTCCAACTTCAGCGCTAACGATATTTACTTCAACTTTTTTCGATTTAATTTTCATTAAAGAATTTTTTAGAGCTTCTAGAGATCCTTGTACGTCTGCTCTTAGTATTAATGTAAGTATTTTTTTCTCTTTATTCTTCTCAAGTAAGCTTTCTAGAGAACCTTTCTTATATTGTTGAAGGGCTTTTCTTTTTGATCCTTCGCTTCTAGCTTCCGCTAGCGATCTAGCTTCTTTTTCATTTTCTACTACTATGAATTCATCTCCAGCTTGTGCTAGATCAGATAGCCCAGTTATTTTAACAGGGGTTGAAGGGCCAGCTTCACTTATCGCTTTTGTAAATTCATTGTGCATGGTTTTAACTCTGCCGTAGTCTTCACCAAATACTATTGCATCGTTTACTGATAGCGTTCCGTTTTGCACTAAAACTGTTGCTATAGCTCCAAGGCCTTTATGCATTTGTGATTCTAATATTGTTCCTCTAGCTCTTTCATTTGGATTTGCTCTTAATTCTAATATCTCTGCTTGCAGCGATAGCATCTCTAATAAATCACTTATTCCTTTTCCACTAACGGCAGAACAATTTATTGTAATTGTCGTTCCTCCCCATGCTTCTGGTAGTAATTCATGGTCTGCTAGCTGTCTATATATTTTCTCTTGGTCAAAATTTGCTTTGTCACATTTGTTTATAGCTACAACTATTGGTACTTTTGCTTCTTTTGCATGGTCAATTGCTTCTATTGTTTGTGTTCTCATACCTTCGTCACCAGCTATTACTAATACAATAATATCTGTAATAATAGCTCCACGAGATCTCATTTCAGAAAAAGCTTCGTGCCCTGGTGTGTCTAATATAGTTACCTCAAATGAAGGTGTTTTTGCTAAAAATGCACCTATATGCTGTGTTATTTCTCCAGCCTCTTGAGAGGTAATATTTGATTTTCTAATAGCATCTATTAAACTAGTTTTACCATGGTCAACGTGACCCATAAATGTTACTATAGGTGCTCTTGTAATTAATTTTTCTTTTTTTGTTTTGCTTATTTCTTCTTTGATAGAGTGCTCCGTTATACGTAAGCGTTTTTCTTCACTAGTATCAATTGTTATTGCACATCCAAATTCTTCTCCAAGTAGCTGTATCGTTGTATCGTCATCTAATGCATCGTTTAAAGTAACAACTATTCCCTGTAAAAAAAGCTTTGAAATAAGCTCTGAGGATTTTCTTTTCATTTCTGCAGCTAAATCCTTTATTAAAATAGGTGTTTTAACTGACAAATGAGTAGGCCTAATTATATTTTCTTCTAATTGTACTTTCCTTTGTTTATGTGACGGACGTACTTTCCTCCACCTCTCTTCATCTTGCGATCTTAGTCCTTGTCTATCCCTGGCATCAAAATCCTTTTTGTAATCACCTTTTTTGGCAGATTTGAATTCTTTAAATTCTTTAAATCCTTTTCCACCTTTTTTTGGAGTAGGTTTCTCTTCTTCAGTAAATTTAGCAGGGGGAGCTTCTTTTTTTTCTACCGCAGGAGGTTTTTGTCTTTCTTTTTTTTCTTCTTTTACTTCAACAGGCTTTGCTTTTTCTTCAACTTTTGTTTCTACTTCAACTTTTTCTTCTTTTACTTCAATAGGAGGTGTTGGAGCTTCTTTTTCTTTCTTTTTAATTTCTTTTGGCTTTTTTTCTTCTATTTTAACTTCTTCTTCAATCTTTTTCGGGGGAGTTACTATTCTAGCTTTTCTTTTCTTCTCGACTTTTACGCCATCTTTTTCTTCAACTTTTGCTTTTTTAACTTTTGTTGTAGGTGCCTTTTTTTTCTTAGGAGCAGAAATAGACTTTTTTATTTTTAAAGCTTCGGCTAATTGTGTGTTTTTAACTTTAAATTTCAGATTTTTTACCAAAGTCTACCCCTTTTTGTGGCGTGTTTGTTCCAATATTTTATCAGCCATGTCTAAATAATTAATTCCTGGTACTGAAGAGGTCAGGTCAGCTGGATTAGCTTGAAGAATTTTTCTTAAAGTATCATATCCATTGCTAATAAGACTTTCTAAAATTAATTTGCTTAATCCTTCTATTTGTAAAGGTTCATCTAGAATAGGATTGTCAGAATCTCCTAATTCTACCATTTGTACTGCTATTAATTTTTGATGTTCACTCATTTTTTGAACGTCAATTTCTGTGTCTAATAGCCTTGCTATTAGCCTTGCATTCATCCCTTTTTTCCCAATAACTATTGGGTAATCTTCATCATTTACTACGATAAATATCTTTTCTTCATTCATTTTTATTCGTTTTATTTCAATAGGGGATATTGCATTTTGTAGTAATTGTATTGGGTCTTCCGAATACAACATGATATCGATTTTTTCGTTGCTTATTTCGCGTATTACATTTTTTATTCTAGTCCCTCTAACGCCAACACATGTTCCTACAGGGTCAACTTTGATGTCATTAGATGATACTGCAAGCTTTGTTCGATATCCGGCTTCCCTTACAATTTTATTTATTGTTACTACGTTATCTTGCAATTCTGGAACTTCTTGCATAAATAATGCTGCTACGAATTCAGGGTGAGTACGTGATAGTATTACTTCGGCACCACCATTTTCAGTATCTCTTACCTCATAAAGAAGGGCTTGTACCCTTTCTCCAATATGATACCTTTCTGTTTTTGGGTAGTTTCTCTCAGGCATTATCGCATCAACTTTTCCTAAGTCTACGATAATACTTCTTCCTCTTGTAAATTGCTTTACAGTTCCTGAAATTATTTCATTAACACGATGTCTATATTCTTCATATATCACATCTCTTTCAGCACCTCTTAATTTCTGAGTGATTATCTGCCTTGCGGTTTGTGCTGCTATCCTTCCAAAATCCTGTGGCGTTACACTTATCTCTAGTAATTGCCCAATTTGACTTGAAGGCTCTAATTCTATTGCTTCTTCTAATGAGATTTCTTCGTCTTCGTCTTCAACTTTTTCTACAATTGTCTTTTGAACGAATACATCTATTTCTCCAGTCTTTGGATCTATATGTACATCCGCATTACGCATGCCGTCTGCACTTTTCCTTGCAGCAAGCCTTAGAGATTCTTCTATTGCAGAGATAACGATACTTCGTTTTATCCCTTTTTCTTTTTCAAGATATTCAAAAATAGCAAGTAAATCTTTATTCATGTCTATAAGCCAGTAAAATTAAAAGCCTTTATATTGTAAAAACCGAAGCAATAATGCTTCGGTTTTTCCCTTTTCTTAAGTAGAAAAGAGATTTTATAATTTTTATGTTTCTTCTTCCTTTTCTTCTTCTTCTTTCTCTTCTTCTTCATTTTCAGACGATTTCGATCCAACACCAACTATTATGTCATCATGATTCACTTGACTGCTGTCTATTAAGTAATCCTTAATTGACAGCGCAATTTTTTTATGCTCAGGGTCTAATTTGATTACTTTAGCAGTAATTTCAGAGTCTTTTGTTACTACGTCTTCAACTTTTCCAAAAGGTTGGTCCGATAGCTCTGTCACATGGATTAGAGCTTCTATTCCATTTTCTAATTGTACAAAAATTCCAAATGCTGTGATTTTTGTTACTATACCTTTTACAAGTGTTCCTACAGGCATAGTTTTTTCAATAGATTCCCAAGGATTTGTTGTTAATTGCTTAACTCCAAGAGTTATCTTTTTACTTTCTTTATCAACAGATAGTATTACTGCTTCTACTTTATCTCCCTTTTTTAATACTTCTGAAGGGTGAGATACTTTCTTTATCCAGCTTAAATCAGAGATATGTATTAAGCCGTCAACTCCTGGCTCCAACTCTACAAAAGCTCCATAATTTGTTAGATTGCGTATCTCAGCAGTTACACTTGATCCTATAGGGTATTTTGATTCTACATCTTCCCAAGGATTATGTTCTGTTTGTTTTATTCCTAATGAAATTTTACCATCATCTTTTTGTATAGAAAGTACTACCGCTTCAACTTCGTCTCCGACAGCAACAACTTCGCTAGGGTCGGTTACATTTTTTGTCCATGACATCTCAGAGACATGTATTAACCCTTCAATTCCTGTTTCTATTTCTATAAATGCACCATAAGATACAAGATTGACTATTTTCCCTTTAACTCTTGTTCCTATTGGATAGCGCTGTTCTATTTCTTCCCATGGATTATTTTCTTTTTGTTTTAGTCCTAGTGCCACTCTTCCTTTGTCTTTGTCGATACTTAAGATGATAACTTCTAATTCATCACCTAGTTTTACCATTTCGGTAGGATGACGAATTCTTTTCCATGTCATATCAGTGATGTGAAGTAGGCCGTCTATACCATCAAGATCTAAAAATACTCCAAAATCGGTGATATTTTTGACTATACCTTTTCTTAAATCACCTTCTTTAATGTTTTCTAATAGTTCAACTTTTTTTGAAGCTCTTTCTTCTTCAAGTAATTCTCTTCTAGAAAC
>CAYUWE010000100.1:0-4889 GCA_964448255.1 uncultured bacterium
ATCTTTTTCTATGTCTACTAATAATTGTTTGCGACTCACAACAATTTTTCTCCTTATATTTTTTTACTTCATAGCACTTTTTAATAAGTAACGCATGTATAGGTCTTGTCTGTTCTTCCTAGTCTTTTTTAATGCCTCTTTTAATTTCCATTTCTTTATTTCTGCATGGTTACCTTGTCTTAATACCTTTGGTACTAAAGACTGTTCAAATTCTTCTGGCCTGGTATAGCTTGGCCCTTCAAAAATAATATTATCAAAACTATCTTCTATTGCTCCAGTTGGATTACCTAATACATTTGGAATATACCTTACTACAGCATCTATTAATACCACTGCTGCAATACATCCATTTGTTAAAACATAATCTCCTATACTAATTTCCTCATCAACTTCTTTTTCAATAATCCTTTGGTCTATCCCTTCATAATGCCCACATAACAATACCAAATGCTTTTTTTCAGCTAGCTCTTTGCATAGCTCCCAATTTAACTTTCTCCCCTGTGGAGAGAGATAAATCACATGGCTATCTTTTGTTTTTTTTGAGCGTATTGCATCTACAACAGGCCCAGGCATCAATACCATTCCAGGGCCACCACCAAATGGTCTGTCATCTACCCTCTTATGCTTATCTTTTGAAAAATCCCTAATATTGGTATGGCGAATTTCTATTAGTCCTTTTTCTATAGCCCTTTTTAGTATACTTACATCAAAAGGTCCTTTGAAATACTCTTCAAATAATGAAAGGATATCTATAAGCATAAAATATTATTTTTTACTTTTACTTTCCCTTTTCTTTTTATTTAATCTTTCTACTTTCAAGATAAATTTCTCTTTCCATTTCTTTATTATCTCTGGAGCTGCTCTAGCAACTAAAGACTCAGCTTTTGGTGATATCTCAGCACCATTATCTAACCAATGTTGAATCCTTTCTTCTTTAATAAGATAGTTTTTATCCCCTGCCATACATGGATCGTACCATCCTAAATTTTCAACATATTTTCCATCACGTGGTGATCTTTTATCAGTAACAACTAATCGAAAGGAACGACGATTCGTTTTACCTTGTTGTCTTAGACGAATTACTAACGCCATAGATTCCTCCCTTTCATCTGTTTTTTCAATTCTTTCATAGTGGGCATAACTCCTTTTAACCCTTTCTCATTCATGTTGGGCATATTTTTTAAAAATTGTTTTATTCTCTTAAATCCTTTAACTAACCTATTAACATCATCTATTGTTGTTCCACTGCCGCTAGCTATTCTTTTTTTTCGCATGTATACCATTTCACATTTTTCTAATCTTTCTTCTTTTGTCATTGATAAAATCATAGCTTCTATTTTTCTTAATTCTTTGTCATCTACCATCATGTCATTAAAAGAAGAAAAACCCGGAACCATTTTCATAAGACTCTTTACCGATCCCATTTTCTTTACCATCTTCATCTGTCTTAGATAATCATCATATGTGATATTTGCTTTTTTTAGTTTCTTTTCTATTCTTTTAGATTCTTCTTCATCTATATGTTCTTCAGCTTTCCTAACTAAATTAACTACATCACCCATTCCTAGGATACGATCAGCCATTGAAGAAGGATTGAATATCTGTATATCTTCAATTCTTTCCCCTATCCCTTCAAATTTCAAAGGCCTTTTTGTTACCTCGGTAATAGAGATAGCAGCACCAGCTCTTGTATTACCATCTAACATAGTTAAAATAGTTCCAGAGATAGCAACTTTTTTATTAAATTGATCAGCTATTTTTACAGCGTCTTGCCCCGTTGTAGCATTAGCTACAAATAACACTTCTGTTGGCATAGTTGCTTTTTTTATATCTTCTAATTCTTCCATTAAATCATTATCTAAATGCAACCTTCCGGCAGTATCTAAGATAACAACATCAAACCCCTCATCTTTTGCCCGTTTTACAGCTTCTTTAGCTATTACTATAGCTTTTTTCTCTCCAGCTTTATTATGAACAGGGGTATTTGTTTCTTCTGATAATTTTTGTAATTGCTCAATAGCCGCTGGCCTTTGCCTATCACATGCTGCTAGTAAAACCTTTTTATTATGCTTTTTTTGAATGAATGTAGCTAATTTTGCACAATGAGTAGTTTTACCAGACCCTTGAAGTCCACATAGCATGATAACTGATGGCTTTTCATCAAGGTTTAATAAAACCTCTTCATTGCCCATTAATTTTTTTAATTCTTCATGAACAATTTTTATAAATTGTTGATGTGGTGTCACTGATTTAATAACGCTATCCCCTAAAGACAGCTGTTTTACTCTCTTAACAAATGCGCTTGCAACAGAGTAATTAACATCTGCTTCTAACAGAGCTAACCTTACTTCTCTAACAGCTTCGTTGACATTATCTTCAGTAAGCTTTTTATTTTTTGATAAAGAAGTAAAAAGATTTTGAAATTTTTCAGTTAAACTACCAAACATAAAAATATAAAATATATTAAAACAAGTAAAAGGATACTAAAGAAAGTTATTCATTTTCAAGGAAAAAGAAGCGATCTTTATTCGACCAATCTTTAATTATATTCCCTTTGATTTTTAAATATTTAAAAAAGATATTTTGAATATCTAATCCTAAGCTTTCACCAATTTCAAAAAAAAGTTTATATTTTACACCTATAAACTTATTTTTTATCTCAAAAGCTAGCTTTTCATATACATCTAATCCATTTGTCCCACCAATTAAAGCTTTTTTCGGCTCATAAGATATTACTTCATCATCTAATGATAAATATTCATCTTCAGTTACATAGGGAGGATTAGATACTAAAAAATGACACGTCCCAGGAATATTTTCTATACAATCACTTTTTATAAGATCAACATCTACATTATTAATTTCACTATTTCTTCTAGCTACATCCATTGCTAATGGACATATATCTGATAGCACCACTTTTACTTTTGGAAATAGTTTTTTTAATGCTATGCCAATACAGCCTGAGCCACAGCAAACATCCCATAAGATCTTGTTTTCTAAATTTTCATTTAATAACTTTTCTTTTACTAAATCTACTAGCTGCTCTGTCTCTTTTCTTGGTATTAAAACATCTTTTGACACTTCAATAGAACAATTATAAAATTCAACTTTTCCTTTGATGTATTCTATCGGTTCATTTTTACATCTTCTTTTTAAAAGTTGTCTGATTTTTTCAAGCTCAACTTCTTCCATTGGCTTATCAAATAACAAATATAAGTCTAATCTTTTACAACCCAATACATAAGCTATAATTTCTTCTGCAGATAGCCTTGGTTTATTTATATTATTCTCTTCTAAAAATTTCGTGGATAGAGAAAGTATGTTACCAAGGGTTTTCATGATTATGATGTTAATTTTTCTTGATAAAAATATGTGACTAACGCACTTGTAATATCATCTAGATCACCTTCCATCACCTGATCTAACTTATATATTGTTAGATCAATACGATGATCGGTTATACGATTTTGTGGGAAATTATAAGTCCTTATCCTTTCTGAGCGATCTCCTGTTCCAACTTGCTGTTGCCTTGCTTCTGATCTTTCTTTTTCAAGTGTCCTTCTTTTTTGTTCCGCAATTTTTGCAGATAAAAGACGCATAGCTTTTTCTTTATTCTTATGCTGACTTCTTTCATCTTGGCAGCATACTACAGTATTTGTAGGGACATGGGTGATACGAACAGCAGAATCTGTTGTATTAACATGCTGTCCTCCTGCTCCTGATGCTCTATATGTATCGATAACAAGGTCTCTTTCATCGATATCTATTTTTTCATTTTCATCAGGTTCTAATAAAACAGCAACTGTCGCGGCAGAAGTATGTAATCTCCCTTGAGCTTCAGTTTCTGGTACTCTTTGCACTCTATGTGTTCCTGCTTCATATTGTAAAAAACGAAATACATTAGGACCAGATATTCCCATAATGTATTCTTTAAACCCACCTTTCTCAGAAGGCATAGCTCCTAAACATTCCATCTTCCAACCCTTAGTATCAGCATACCCTCTATACATACGTACAAGATCGCCAACAAAGATGGCTGCTTCATCTCCTCCTGTTCCTGCTCTTACTTCAACGATAATATTTCTACTATCTCTAGGATCTGGTGGAACTAAAATCGTTTCTAATCGCTTTTTAGAAATAGCTATTTGATTTTCTAAATCTTGTATTTCTTCTTTAATTACTTGGATTAGTTCAGGGTCTTTCTCCCCTAAAAGAAGGTTTTTATTCTCAGATAATTGATTTATAACTTTTTGATAATATTCCCAGACATCTTTTAATTCTAAAAGATATGAATGCTCTTGGGTTAACTCCCTATATAGCTTTTTATCTTCAAAAGTCTCTGGCTGTCCAAGAAGCTCTTCTACTTCTTTTAGCCTTAATAAAAGCTTTGCTATTTTACTTTCCATCTAAATCAAAAGAAGAGTTCTATTTCTTCTTAGTTGTTTTTCTTTTTGTTTTCTTTTTTTCCATTAAAGCTTTTTCTTGCTTTTCTTTTTCTTGCTGAGAGGCTTCTTTTTTCTTAGCATATTTTTTTGTAAATTTATCTACACGACCTTCGGTATCGATAAATTGCTGGCTTCCAGTGAAAAATGGGTGTGAAGAGGAAGAAACAGCTACACGAAATACTGGATATTCTTTTCCTTCAAACTTTTCTTTTTCTTTTGGCCTAAGTGTACTTCCACAAACAAATTTAAAGCCTGTTGATGAATCCACAAACAATACGTCTTGATATGGGGGATGAGTATCTTTTTTCATTCGAAAATTCTCCTAAAATATCTTCAAAATAAAGAGTATATTAACTATAAATTTCATAAAAAACAAGAATTTTTACCTTATTTTAACGTAATATAATATTATTCCAAAAAAAATTATTTTAATGAAAAAGA
>CAYUWE010000101.1:0-4875 GCA_964448255.1 uncultured bacterium
AAATTTCTTTATTAAAGTTGATGATTGATAAATTAGTTAGTAAATTCTAAAATTGCAAATAAAAGGAGTTGATAGAATGGTATGGAAAAAACTTGAAGCGGGTGACGTTGCCTTTAAATCAAAAGATTTTCCAATTTTTAAAAAAGATAATAATGATAAGCCATTTGTATATTTTGATACTGCAGCAACAGCACAAAAACCAAAGGGTGTTATTGATGCATTAACAGATTTTTACATGTATGATTATGCTACTGTACATCGCTCAATTTATAGCATTTCTCTTAGAGCAACAGAAAGATATAATAAGGTAAGAAGAAAAGTTGCTTCATTTATCAACGCAAAAGAAGATGAAATAATCTTTGTAAAAGGAACGACAGAAGGATTAAATTTACTATCTTATACATTGGAAGGAATGATTAATGAAGGTGATGAAATAATTATTTCCGAGCTTGAGCATCATTCGAATATTGTTCCTTGGCAAATGTTATGTCAAAAAAAGAAGGCAAAATTAAAAATTATTCCTATCAATGATAAAGCAGAGTTAGAGCTAGATGTATTATATAACGAGCTTGTAACTGCAAATACTAAATTAATTTGCATAACCCATATGGCTAATATCACTGGAACTATTGTTCCAATAAAAGAGATTGCATCTTTTGCTAAAAAAAGAGGGATAAAGGTAGTAGTAGATGGAGCGCAAGCTATAGCTCATCTTCCTGTTGATGTTGTAGATTTAGGAGTAGATTTTTATATTTTTTCAGCTCATAAATTATATGGTCCTAATGGAGTAGGTATATTATTTGGTAAAAGGGAATTATTAAATAATATGAGTCCTTTTCATGGAGGAGGGGGAATGATTGATAAAGTTGAACTATATAGTTCTACATATCAAAATCCACCTCTTCGTTTTGAAGCAGGGACTCCTGTTGTTCCTGAAATAGTAGCTTTTGGAGAAGTAATAGATTATTTAGAAAAAATAGGAAGAGAAAATATTTTTCAATATGAAAAGGAATTATTTTCTTATGCCATTAACAAAATAAAAAAGATCAAAGAAGTTAAAATAATAGGAGATGCAAAAGAAAAGGGGAGTATTATTAGCTTTATTGTTGATAATATCCATGCCCTTGATTTGGCCACTCTTTTAGATCTTGAAGGTATTTGTGTTAGATCGGGACATCATTGTGCTCAACTAACATTAAAAAAATTTAATATTCCATCTACTGTTAGGGTGTCTTTTGGCATTTATAATACTCATGAAGAAGTAGATTATTTTGTGAAAGTACTAAATGAAATTATAAAGCAGATAAAAGAATAATATTATATTCCTTCTTCTTGTATACCTTTTCTTTGTATTGATCCGCTATCATCAGCTTGTCTAGCATCTCTATGTTGCATTTGTTGTGTTTCGTAGGTATTAATTGCTTCTTTTTCTCTATTAATCTGTTCTTGTTTAGTTTCTAGAGATTTTGTTCTTGCTTGAATACCTGCTTGTTCTACAGCTTCTTCTCCTTCAGCTTCTACTCCTGTAGTTACTTCAGGTGCAACAATTTGTGGTGCCGCAGTAGGTGTTGCTACAGGTGCTGGTGCTGTAGTTGTAGGAGCAGGAGTTGTTGTAGGAGCTACAGCAGCAGGAGTAGCAGGAGGTGATAGTTGCACTGATGGTATCACAGGTTCTAGAGTTCCATTTTCTATAGCTTGAGCAAAATTTGTTAGTAACGTTGGGAGTTCTACTGGGAATACTTGGTCTGGTGAGTTGACAGTATTATCTACAGTAAATATATTATATAAACTTCCATCGATTGCATATATACCGAAAAGATAATATTGCCATGGTGGTAATACTGATGCCAATGCTCCAGTAGCTGGATTATATATATAGTAATTTGTAGAATTTATTGTAATATTTGCTGGAGCATTCCAAGGTATCAGATATGTGCTTCCACCAATATGACCAGTAATTGTAGCAGAAGGATTAGATCCGACATAGAAATCATCAGTGGTATAAACAGCTGCTGTTAAATGGTCATAAAGGCTATTGATAATAATATCTTGTCCAGAAGATCCTGTAGAAATTGTCCCTATACCAGAAGGATCAAAACGTTGAGATTCTAGTTGTACTCTTCCATTGTTACAAGTTAAATTTCCATATGAAGCTATACCAGTACCTTGAAGTTGATGGAATGCATTTTGAGTAGTTATGGTAGAAGCTTTACTATTGGTTGAAACTGAATGTACGCATTCTATAAAAATGCTTCCTAATACTACGGAATCACCAACGTTATTATTAAAGGCTATATCTCCAGTTCCTGCAGCTAATGTTAGGTTATATGTACCTTGGATTTTGTTGTTAAATGTTATGTTTCCGGGAGCTGTACATCCTGTACTAATCAGTACATTGTCGTTTAATACAACCTGATTATTAAAAGTAATAGGTTCACCTATAGTGATAATATTTCCTGCAAGATTAACATTAGATGATCCAGATTCTGAAAATGCACCAGAAAGCAATTGATCTGCAGCATCTTGGAAAGAAATAGCACCTGTATGTGTAATATCTACAGGTCCACCGTTATAAGTTGTAATACCACCACTAAATGTAAAAGTAGATCCAGTAAGATTTATACCGCCTTGTAAGTAAGTAGTTAAGTTTCCACTAAATGTGGCAGACCCCGCAGATTGTGTAATAGCACCAGCGGTAATACCGCGAGTAGTAGCAGTGCCTGTAGAAATAATAAAGTTGTCAAGCCTTGTAGCTGACCCTATGTTTTCATTTAAATAAATTGCTGAAGAAGCGCTTAATACAAGGTCATTTGTTCCATCAGCTGTATTGTTTAAGGTTATGGAACCTGAATTAGATGTTAAAGTAAGTCTACTTCTTAGCGTAATAGGTGCATTAAATATCATATTATTTGTAGAAACAATATTCATTCCAGTTATTCCACCGCTAGTTGCGGAAATATCTACTGCATGTGCTGTAATTGTAATACTTGATGGAACAGCTGAATCCCCAACATGATCACTAAAACGTACCGTACCAACAGGCGCTGTGCAAGTTAAACTAGCAGTTCCATTAACTTTTCCTAAAAATAAAATACCTGTAGGACCATAGTCAGTAAGAGTTACGCTAGAACCTGATAGGGTAACATCGCTTTCAAAAGTAAGTGTTGAACCAATAGCTTCAATACTACTTCCAATAGCGGTATTTGCGGATTTTACTTTCAATGATTGAAGAGGAATTCTTTTCCCGATAGCTTTTTCAAATGTTACAACACCTTCACCAGCATTAACCATAACACTATGACTACCATCGATTGTCTGGAAGTAGATATCAGATCCTTTAGTTAATTCCTTATCAGTAGAATCAATTTGTATATTATCTTCTAGAACAATGCCAGAATTGAAGCGGATTGAATCTTTAGTAATTATATCTGAACTAATATAGGATTTTTTAGATGAAACAGAAAATTGTCCTATTGCTTCTTTTTCTCCAATATTCCCTTCAAAATAAACATACCCTGTAGAACCAGCTGATATTTCAAAATTAGATAAATTATCAGAACCTTCTATAGTTGAACGGAATATTATATCTGCTGAAGCTCTATTATTATTTGTCTTTATTGAACTTGTATTTCCTTCAACAAACACGGGACCATTAAAAATAATTTTTCCACCGCTTGTTAAAACAGAAGAATTATCTAACAGATGGATTTTTCCGTAATTTTCATCTACTTCAAAAGCAATACCATAATGATGAGGCATTATTAAGGTTTCATTTTCTCCTATTATTATTTCCCCAGATTCTGTTGTTGTTTTTAAGGTAATATCTGAAGCTGCATTTAAAAATATTTTAGGATCGAGATAACAAGATCCTGTATTTTCATGATTTAATGCTTCTGCAAGAGAATTTTCACCACCAGATTTTATTATTATGTTTGTTGGGTCAAGTAGCCACATTCCATTAGAACCAATAGTTGCTGAAGCATCGATAGTTTGAGTATTAATAAATATATTTTTTATTGAAGATGTCTCAATTAACCCTCCATTTCCTTGTAATAGTCCTCCTTGAGAAAATAATTTGCCGTCGATAGTTGTTTTTTCTTTTGAAAATATGAAGATATTTCCACCATTTCCATTAGATGTTCCGCTAGCATTAATTATTGCGTTTTCGTTTATTGCAATGTTATTTGAGGTATATGAGTCATTTTTACCTATATTAATATTACCGCCGTTAGTTGTTCCAAATGCTGTAATTGTAGAGTCATAGATATTAATGTTTTCTCCGATAATGGAAATATTTCCTCCATTATCATTTACTGTAGCATCAATTTTTCCATTTACTTCTATTTTAGAATTATCTTCGCCTACTATATAGATATCTTCAGCTTCTATAGATGAAGTTGCTGCAAGGAAGATAGAATCGCCTTTTTTAACTATAGTATTAGAGATATTCTCTTCTTCTAACCCTATTAGATTATCAATAAATGAAGAGGCTTTTTCTTTTTTTATCGCTAGAATACCTTGATCAACATTATCTAAATTTTCATCAATTGCAAAAGATATTAAATTATCCCCATCGAAATCTAGAGTAACTTGCTCTCCTTTTGCTAAGATAGCTTTACCTTTTCTTGCAAAAATTACTCCTTCATTTTGAACATTTGAAGATATTAGAGCTAAATAACCATCTTTAGCGTTTAATGTACCTTTATTTATAATATTACCATCACCAGAAGAAGCAAATTGTAGGTTGTCATTAAGAAAATCAGTGTTAGCTATATCTAATGTAGAAGCTACTAATGAACCTACATTAACAATACTTGAAGGGCCAAAATATATTCCATTTGGATTTACAAGAAATATTTTGCCATTACTTTCTAT
>CAYUWE010000102.1:0-4875 GCA_964448255.1 uncultured bacterium
CAAAGGTAAATAGTTATTTCTTTCTAATTTTCCTTGCTAACTTTTCCAAATCTTTATCATCTGCTCTTACATAATCATGTGATGAGACATAACCTTCATATTTTTTAAAGAATTTATCTTTGTGAGCAATGATAGGTTCCCATTTAGGTTGTTCTTGCTTTGTTCCGTGCATAGGGAAAAGTTTTACATGAGCATGGTCAATACCAAAACCTTCAAGTATTACAGCAGTTCTTCCAACATCTTCTAATTTCTCATCGAGTAATTTACCTACAGTTTTTGCTGCAAGCATCAAACCAGTATATACATCATCTGGAAGATCTAATGGGTAGCTGGGGTAATGTTTTTTTGGTACTACCACAGTAAAACCTTCTGTATTTGGGAAAATTGATAAAAATGCTAGAAAGTCATCATTTTCCCATACTTTATGGCAAGGTTCTGTGCCATTAATAATTTTACAAAAGATACAATTTTCCATAATTCCTATTATATTTTTTATTGATAGTAAATGAAAATATCGGAATTTTAAAGGTTTTTTTTCTAAGGGCTATTTATTTCTTTGCATCAAAGATCAATAAGGTTAGAATTTTTAGGCTAATAAGACGTTTTTGGAGAATTGATGAGAATTACTAGAATAGCAGCAATGCTATGTCCTTGTTTAAGGGCTTCTAGAAGTGAAAATAGATCAAATGAAACTAGAACTGATGGTATTGCAAAAAGAATGTTCGATAGGTTAAGGAGATTATTTAATCCAAATGCTGTAAGAATGGTACCAGTACATCTAGGAGAAAATCATACAACAACTTCTGTACAACACCAAACTCATAATTTAACTGAAGATGCTCAAGAGACTAGTTTGCCAAATGCTGTTAATCAAGATGTAGTACGCGATACAACTTCTTCTCGTATTGATAGCCCTTCTTTATTAGTAATACTACCAAATGGGCTAGTAAATCATCATGAAGAAGATACACAGATTTGGATGGCTCGTGATGTTAAGAAATTTTCTTTTGATGAACATGAAGAAGATACACAGATTTGGATTGCTCATAATGTTAAGAAATTTTATTTGAAAGAACCTTTGAAGGAACAGGGGTAAAATAATATGGTATATATTTTAGATTGTGCAAAAGCTGCAGGAAAAGCGTTAATGCAAGCTTTTACAGATGACGATTCAGAAGATGAAGATTTGGAAAAGTTAGCAAGGAAAATTAGAAAGAAATAACTATTTACCTTTGTATACCCATTTGTTTACATGTAACTCTATATCCATAGCTTGGAGTTTCTTCGCCCAGCTATTATAATGTTTCTCTGCTTTAATAAAAAAAGTACCGTCAGTATCTGTTGCAACTATTGTTACATAAGCTCCAAAGATAATAATAATTAATAGTAATTTTTTTATCATAATTATAGTTTTTTCTCTTTTTCTTTACATTATTCATTTCAATATTTCTTTTCAAATTAATTAACTAGTTTTTTCAAAAATAATTTGTTTATTGTCACAATGTTTAAATAATAAAAGAACACAAACAGCCCAAATAAAGAAGATAATAATAGATAAGCTGCCTATTAAATAAGAAATCCCTAAAAACTGTAAAAATAATAATAAAAATGAACCTAATGCTTTAGCACTGCGATATGCAAAAACATCAATTACCGCTTTAGCCCTGAACTTTTCTTCTAAACTCATTGGAATATATAACATCTCTCTTGCAATACTGAATATTGAATAGTCAACGCTTTTAATAGAAACATACATATATGAAGCCATAAGAAATGATGGGAAAAATAACATAGCACAAGCGTTAACACATAAAAAGATAGGGACAAATAAATGGCTTCTTTTTAACCCTAAAAAGCGTAAAAATAAAAACCCACCGAATAATTGAAAGAGCGTTGTTATAACATTAGTTAATGTACATATCCTACCCATAAATTGGGTTCGTAAATCCATCTTTAAAATGTTCCTTTCTACAAAATCATTTATCTGATAGTCCACTAAGGAAATAGATAGCTGCATTCCAACAACTATTAGCAAAATAAAAAATAAGAATTTCGATGAGAAAATTAAAGAAAACCCTCCTTTTGATAGAGATTCTTTAAACGATTCCCCTTCGTCTTGTTTTTTCTTAATTTTGCTTTCTTTTGATGCTAAAAAATAGAATAAAAAAACGGCTAGATACATAGGAAGAGTAAAGAAAAATAAGCTCTGAGAGCCTAATGTAATAGCAAAAAAACTTGGTGCTATACCACCTATTGTTGAACCTAACCCTCCAATACCAAATAAGAGCCCATACAGATATCTCGCCTTTTTTACATCTACAGTAGTATGTATCATCGACCATATCTGTTTAAACATTAGTAATATGTAAATATCTTTCCAAATAAATTGTAAAAAACAAAATATAGGAAGCTTTGTAATACCAAATGCGGCTGATGTATTTATAGAAATTATTACAAAAGCAAATAATAAAAATGTCCTTACACAGCCTAATTTAGGCAAGATTTGATTATATAGATAAATAATTAAAAAATTTATTGGAACGGTACATATCCATATCGAAGGGAAATAATTAGCAGAAAATAACGTTAAAAAAATCCCACTACTTGCAGGTCTAGTAATACTATACTCTGCAGATATAAGGAAATTACATACCATAACAAAAAGTATAAACTTCTTATTAGAAGAAAAAATTTTCTCCAAAGGAAAGGATTTTGATATAATTCTCGTTAAGCTCATCATTCTAATGTAAAAAATAAGCTAATTATTATAACAGAAATAGATTAATTTTCTTTAAGGGTTTCTAAAAAAAGAAGCTCATATTCTGGGGAAATATATAACCAATTATTTGAAGATGAAGGAATAAGCCTTAATAAAGAAGAGCAATTTTTTGCTTTTTGAACTGTCAGATGCCTCCTAGCAACAGGGAAAGATAAGTCTAGCTCCTTATGAGCTTTTTGAAATTCCCAATGTATTTTATCATCTTCAATATGATTTTTATATTTGAACTCTTTTAAAAAAGTATCGTCTTTTATTTCCGAAGGAAGAGCTATAGCTTTAAACCTCTCCTTTCTAAGGATAATTCTTTTCGCATCTTCATGGCCAGGGTGATTTTTGTCTTTTGATGCTTTAGATAGTAAAAATATTACATCGGCATCATTGGTATGAATAAAATAATTGATATCAGTAAGTATTTTTTGAGAAATATATGCATTATTCATAAACCTACTTAAATGAAAATTATATGCTCTAATAGATGGGTATTGATATACCCTTCTATGCATAAAATGCCTTGCTAATAACAAAGCTTCACAAGATTCTATACCATTTTCATCGATTCCTAATTCTAATACCCCTTCTTTATTATTAGGAGATGGTAAAATACGTAGCATTTCTATTAATTGCAGATAATCAAATAATCCATAGACAATACCTGTGCTTTTAGCATCACGAAGTAAATAGTCTATTCTATCTGCTCCGAAGAAGTTACCAATAATTATCTGTGATAAAATAGTTTCCCAAGAAGTAAATGAATAAGGATATTTACCCTTATATATCTCTTGTAATTTCTCTTCTCCTATTGCTAATTTAATTACATCTTCTCTTATATCTCTATTAAGCCCTCTTTGTATGCTTGGTCTTTGTTTAATTTTATTCCAAACATCCTCCATATATTCACTTTTAATAATATCTACAGTTATTTTCTCATGACCTTCGTCTTTTAATAATTCTTCTTCTGTAGAATGAGAAAACGGAAGGTGCCCTAAATCATGACATAATGCAGCTAACCTTAATACTTTCTTCCAATAGATAAATTCTGCTGAACCTTTTCTTGGAATAAAATGAAATACATCTGGCCTTACAGATTTACAAATTCTATTATACATCCTTGTAGCTAGTACCATCACTCCTAAAGAATGTTCAAAGCGAGTATGTGTAGCTCCAGGATATACAAGGTATCCTATCCCTAACTGATGAATATAATGAAGCCTTTGAAAGGGAAGTGAATCTATCAATTTCCTTTCAAATTCATCAAACCTAATAAAGCCATGAACAGCATCGTAAATTCTTTTATGTGATGATAAAAAATCTTTGACCATAACTTCTTATCTTTCTTTCTCTTGTAAATAACTGTTTTAATAATTATTTCCAATGGCATAATTAGCTACTATGCAAATTTAGACAAATTTTATTATACTATGCAGTATATGATTACAGTAGCTATTTTAACTAATAATAACGAAGAGACAATAGAAAAAACACTCTCATCAGTAGAAGGATTTGATGAAGTGATAGTATTAGATAGTGGATCAAAAGATAACACTTTATCTATAGCTAAACGTTTTAAAAATGTTGTTATAAAAGAAAATAGTTTTACGACATTTGGAGATATGCGAAATAAAGCCGCAGCTTTTGCTTCAAATGATTGGATATTAGCATTAGATAGTGATGAGGTATTATCAGGGAAATTAATTGAAGAGATAAACTTACTTACCCTTACTCCCAAAAGCTTATATTCATTTCCTTTTTTAAATTATTACAACAACAAATTAGTGAAATGGTGTGGGTGGTACCCAGAATCCCATATTCGTTTATATAATCGAAAGGAAACTAAATTTAAAACCCTCCATGTCCATGAAGGATTAGAAGCAGATAATCTAGTAGTTATTAAATGCAAATACCCTATCTATCATTATCCATATCGCTCTACAGAGGATTTTTTAAAAAAGATGCAAATATATTCCTCACTTTTTGCTAAGCAGCATAAAAACAAAAAACAATCTTCTTTTGCAAAAGCATTTTTCCATGGGCTATTTGCATTTTTTAATAATTATTTCCAATGGCATAATTAGCTACTATGCAAATTTAGACAAATT
>CAYUWE010000103.1:0-4859 GCA_964448255.1 uncultured bacterium
GCTAGCTGTGTTTACAATGGCACTCACAGCTGGATATAGCGATGATACTTCGCAAGTGCAAGAACACTTCCGCCCAATTTCAAATCTACAAGAAGGATGTAATACACCAGGCCGAGTCAATGTAGCTGGTGCATGGGATTTCTTCTTAAGGGGCGAATTTATTTATTGGAATGTAAAAAGAGATGATTCTTATTTTGCATATTCAACAACTACTTCTTATTATTATAACCCACCATTAGATGCTAGATATTTAGCTCCATGTGCTAAATGGCGCCCAGGTGTTAAAGTAGCAATAGGTGGAAATTTCGATTATGATGATTGGAATCTTACTGCTGAATGGACATACATCCTAGGTAAAGCTAGAGGACATGCAGTAAAACCTGTTAACGGTGCTTTGGTACCATTAGCATTTGAAGCTCTTAGTCCTTATTTTTCAGTTACTGGTGCTGATACTATGACTGCAAGACAACGTCAACTATATCATGTAATTGATTTGTTCTTAGGAAGACCTTATTATATTGGTCATAATTTAGTATTTAGCCCAATATACGGTGCTAGATTTGCTTGGATTAAAAATAGAATGACAACAGATGGAACAACAGTAATTGGATATCCAAGTACAAGCACTTCTGCAACAGCGTCTTTTGATTTATCAGAAACAGATAAAGATAAAGTGTGGGCATTAGGACCACGTATTGGTGTTAGCACAAACTGGCTACTAGGATACGGTTTTAGATTATTCGGTGATGCTGATGGAAGTCTTCTATTTGCTAGAGGATCTGATACAATGCAAGCTACTAGCTCAGGCTTAGCTTCAATATTAAGTTATTCAAATTATACTGTTGGTAGTTCAAAAAGAAAAACATGCATATTAAGACCAAACGTTGATGCTGCAATTGGTTTTGGCTGGTGCACATATTTCGATAACTATAATTGGCATTTTGACATTTCTTTCGGATACGACTTCCACTATTGGTTTGATATCCTAAATGGATATAATTTATCACTACACGGTGGAACATTCTCGCTAAGACTAGATTTCTAATAGCATAGAAATAAGGTGTTAAAATCAAAGCTAGGATAAAACTTATCCTAGCTTTTTTTTTGCATTAACGCATATCTAGCAGCACCAAGCAGTGCTGTTTTTTTATTTAGTATTACTTTTACAGGAATTGATTTCATAAGAGAAGAAAAACGCCCTTTATCTATAAACGCCTTCATAAATGAATTTTTCTTTAGTTTATCAATTATTACAGGAACTATTCCTCCTCCTAAATAAACACCAGAAATGGCAAATAGTTTTAATGCAAAATTTCCAGCTTCAGCTCCATAAAGAGAAATAAACCAATCAATAGCTTCTTCGCAGATATCACTTTCTCCAGATATTCCTTTTTGAGTAATTAATTTTGGTGGATCAACATTTCTTTTAATCTCTTCTTCAAATGTAAAAGGTTTGTTTGTCTTTCTCTTCTCTAATAAAAACTCATAAATATTATATATGCCAGGACCAGAAACTAATCTTTCATAAGAAATGTGAGAATATTTTTTTCTTAAAAACTGTAATAACTCGATTTCTTTTTCATCTCTAGGGGCAAAATCACAGTGTCCTCCTTCACTTGGAAATGGTTTATGAATAGAACCATTCCAATATAACCCAGCTTCTCCAAGCCCTGTACCTGCAGAAATTAATGCAATATTACCCTTTTGATTTGGCTTGCCTTCATTTAATACATATAAATCTTTATCTGAAAGAATAGATATGCCATAGGCACAAGCTTCTAAATCATTTATTAAATAAACTTTAGGGATATTCAACACTTTTGATATTTCTTCAGCATTGACTATCCATGGCAAGTTTGTGGTATATGAAACACCTTCTCTTACAGGCCCAGGTATTCCAAAACATGCTCTTTCTATCTGATGTTTCTTATGCCCTAAGAATTTCTTTAGAACTTCTAATAGTGATGGAAAATCTTCACTACGAAAATATTCCTCTTTTACTACTGTTAGCTCTTTGTTTTGCTTAAAAAGAGAAAGGCGTGATTTTGTTCCGCCAATATCACCCGCTAATAACATAATTTCTCCCGTTTTTTGTATTGAAACAAAATCATTTATTTTTTTTCTTTATTTTTATTGATATAATACTTCTTGACGTTAAGAAATGAGCCGGTCAAGCTATACCTATTAACAAAGGAGTATTCTCTTATGACAAATATTGATAATAAAGAAAAAAGAAAAGCTCTCGATTTAGCTATTGCCCATATACAAAAGCAATTTGGAGATGGTTCTATCATGGCTCTAGGGCAAAATTCTGCTCAAAAAAAAGTTGATGTAATAAAAACTGGAGCTTTATCGCTCGACCTAGCGCTCGGAATAGGAGGCGTACCAAAAGGAAGAATTGTTGAATTATACGGACCAGAATCTTCTGGTAAATCTACTCTAGCTACACATATCGTTGCAAATGCTCAAAAAAATGGGGGATTAGCAGCATATATCGATGCTGAACATGCATTTGATCCTTCTTATGCTTCTCGTATTGGTGTTAATCTAGATGAATTAATGGTTTCACAGCCAGATTGCGGTGAAGAAGCTCTAAATATTGCAGAATTATTAGCAAGGTCTAATGCAATAGATCTTGTAGTTATAGATTCTGTTGCTGCATTAGTTCCAAAATCTGAATTAGAAGGGGAAATTGGAGATTCATTTATGGGCTTGCAAGCTCGTATGATGTCTCAAGCGTTACGTAAATTAACTTCTACATTGTCAAAAAGTAATACCTGCGCAATTTTTATTAACCAAATTAGAGAAAAAATTGGAATAATGTTCGGCAATCCAGAAACTACAACAGGAGGTAGAGCTCTAAAATTCTACTCTTCTGTAAGAATGGATATTAGAAGAATCGCCACGCTAAAAGGCAGTGACAATAAAGAATTCGGAACAAGAGTAAAAGTAAAAGTAGTTAAAAATAAAATGGCACCTCCATTTCAAATAGCAGAATTTGATATCTTTTTTAACGAGGGCATATGCCACAAAGCTACAATAATTGATATTGGTGTGAATTTAGGTATCATCGATAAAAAAGGAACATGGTTTAGCTTTAAAGACAATAGGTTAGGACAAGGAAGAGAAGCCGCAAGACAAGAGTTAAAAAATAATACTGCTCTTTCTGATGAAATAGAAAAACTAATTTTGGAAAAAGTAAAAGCTAGTAAACAAACGGCTTTAGCTAAATAATTCTATTCAAAGAGCTATTTTCAATCGTTTTTTCTAAAAGATTACAGACCTCCTCAAAAGAGGGGGTCATTATATTTAATTCTATTAGGATTCTTTTAAATGCTTGTATTTGTTTTTCGAAAAACATCTTTGATTTCTCGTAACCTAAAAAAGTTACAATATTCATAGTTTTATTTTTCGTTTCATCCTCTTTTACATCAATTATATCATCAGCAATTTGAAAGGCCATTCCAAAACGATGAGAACAAATAATAACCTTTTCTAATAATGCAATATCTCCACCACCAAAAAGCCATCCAACAATAAATGAAACCTCAAACAAGGTAACTGTTTTCTGGTGTATTATTTTGCATAAATTTCTAAATGTATGGCTTGTTGGAAATAGATCTAAATATTGACCATTTGTAGCGCCGCAAATGCCTCCCAACTTTGCAATTCTTTTTAAGATGAATACACATAATTGATCACTTGTATAAGATGAAGGAAAGGCCTTCTCAGACAATATCTCTGAATTTTTGGCTATTTGCTCATACCCCGCCGAAATAAGGCTATAGCTAGCCAATAACGCAACATTTTCCCCAAACACTCGATGCAGTGTTTTTTTGTTTCTCCTTTCTTTTTCATCATCCATACATGGCAAGTCATCAGCTATTAATGATGCTGTATGAAAAAATTCTACAGCTAAAGCTGATGGAAGAACATTGTATCCTTTTCTTAAAGCATCAGCTATTAATAATGACAGAATAGGACGAAAACGCTTGCCCCCGCTTAATAAAATATATTCACAAGCTTTTTTTAATTCAGATTCTTCTCCAAAATCTAAAATAAAGAGCTCAAGCTCATCTTCTATCATTTTCTGATATTTTAAAAATAAAGCAGCGTCTTTTTCTGTTTTAACCATCAGTATTTTTTTTTAAGAATGAAGAACATTTTATCCTTGTTTTTGACAAAATATATCCAAATATTGTCAAACAGGGATAACAAATAACATTTTTTTGTAATAAAGTGCCAGGTGAGGTAACACTATTACATCCTATTTGTGTATCATCACCAATTATCGAACCAAATTTATTTAACCCAGTCTTATATATTTTATTATTCGCAGTAATAGTAACGTTTCTTTTGTCTAATCGAAAATTTGCACATTTTACACCAGCGCCTAAATTTACTCTATTTCCCAAAATACTATCGCCAACATATGCAAAATGTGCTGCATTAGCATCATCTAGAAAAATTGAGTTTTTAACTTCTGTTGAATGGCCAATAACACATCTATTTCCAGTAACAATATTTCCGCGTAAATATGCCCCATGGCGAATTGTACAATCTTCACCAATAATACAAGGACCTCTTATATAAGCGCCTTGTTCTATTATTGTTCCTTTACCAATAGAAATATGTTCAACATTTTCTAAATATACATTTGATGGAATGTCAACATCGATACTCTTATCTTTCATATTAGCAATATAATCTTCAATTTTTACTAATGCCATCCAAACAGAGTCATCTTTTGAAAAAAGCTCTTTATGATGAAACGCTTCTATAGAAAAAAATAATGAAAAATGAAAGGGATTATCCATAATTTGTTCAATGTAATTTTTTTGTAATCATTGTACTAGATC
>CAYUWE010000104.1:0-4856 GCA_964448255.1 uncultured bacterium
GTTTGATCATGATTGGTTAGCTTCTCCAAAATATTTAAAGCATTTTTATTCAAATGAAAAGGATTCTACAGACAAAATTGGTGAAATGAATTATTATAAGATAGTTAAAATGATAGAAAGAATGTGGAGTATATATTATAAGTTAAATGATGTTTCTGCTATGGCTGGTGTAAAAATATATAATATGAGTCCTAATAGTTATTTAGATGTTTTTGATGTGATTGATTATGAAACGGTCTGATAATGTTTTGTGTTCCTGTGTGATCGACATAATAAATATTTTGACTGTATAAAATGTTTTCTATAATAATACCAGCGTTTAATGATCTTATTCTGTTTAAGAAAGCATTGGCATCAGTTCTTGGCCAAAAAAATGTTGACTATGAAATTGTGATTATTGATGATTCAGATGTCGATAGTATTGAGAAATATATTGCAAATGTAAGCGATTATAGAATAAGATATTTCCGAAACCGTCCGAAAAAAGGTGCTGTGCAGAATTGGAATTACGGTCTTTCTTTGGCTAAAGGAGATTATATAATATTGCTACATCATGATGAGTCTTTGTGTGGTAATGATTATTTGCTTAATTGCAATAAAGTTATAAAAGAAAGAGGGTGTAATGTTTTAATTTCAAATGTAGATGTTGTATTTGGCGATAAAAATATTAAGGGCAATAAAAATATTTATTTTTTGAAGGCATTTGTGTGTAAGTTTTTTGTAAAATTTCTATATATATTTAACATTTTGGGACCAACAGCAGCAATTGTTATTAATAAAAATTGTATAAATAAATTTGATGAGAATTTAGTTTTATTAGTTGATGTTGATTGGTATAATAGTATACTAAAAGAGAAAAAAGTTTATTTGTCGAAACATCTTAAAATAACTTCTGTTTATGGACACGATTATCAGATATCAAAAAATCTTGATAAAATATCTTTGAGGTTGAAAGAAGAGCTATATTTAATGCATAAAAATGGCGATATTGCTTTGTCTGTGTTGTTTTATTTTAGGAAAATTTTGTTTAAGGTTTTAGCCAAAAAGTATGGTAAAGGTATTATTAGAAATATATTTTGGAATTAACATATGCCTAATAAACTTGTGATTCATATGGCGGGGGGGATAGGAAATCAGATGTTTCAATATGCATTGGGCCGTAGTCTAACTGAGAAACGTAACATGGATCTGTCGTTAAATATTTCATTTTATGATCGTTATAATTTATTTCCATTTAGTTTGAATAAATTTTGTATCAAAGGGGAGATTGAAAGGGTGCATACTTTGTACAATAATAAATATGCGAGGTTTTTCTTAAAAAACATATCTAAATATGGATTTAATGCATTTTTTGATCTATATTTTGAAAAAGAATTGTTTAAATATGATGAAAATGTTTTTAGTGATTGTTTTAATGAATATTATGGGTCTTGGCAAAGTTATAAATATTTTCATAAAATATATCATTTGATTAGAGATGATTTTAGATTAAAAAACCCATTATCAAAAAAGGCAAAATTTTATATGGAAAGAATAATAGAAAGTAAATCTGTTTCTATACATATCAGGAGAGGTGACTATGTTAAAGATAGAAGAATGAGAAGGTTGCATGGTTTTTTGTCTTTGGAGTATTATACTAAGGCTATCAATTATATGGCAAGAGATAGTGTTTTTTATGTGTTTTCGGATGATATAGAATGGGCGAGAAATGCTTTACAGATTAAGCCTAATATGGTTTATGTTGATATTGGTCTAGAACGGCCGGAAGAAGAAATTTATTTGATGTCATTATGTCGAAATAATATAATATCAAATAGTACATTTGGTTGGTGGGGTGCGATGTTAAATAAAAGTTGTGAAAAGATTGTTGTTGCCCCTAAAAAGTGGTATTTAAAAAAAAGTGCCTCAAAAGATTTGATATTCGATGATTGGGTAAAAATATGATAAATGTTTTTGTGTCGTAGATTTCATGAATGGTATGGTTAATGTGAGGTATTATTTAAAATAATTCTTTACAATTGATTGTATTTTTTAGGTACGAAAGAGTATTTATATGCCTATAAAAAATATTTTTTAATTGTTAAAAATGATTAGAAATGAAGGTGCTTTTTGTGAATAATGGACCAGTTTTAGATAATAAAACAAAGAGTATTATAAAAAAAGTAAAGAAAAGTTATTCTGTGGATTTTAAGAATAATGCTGCTTTTCTTTTTCCTAAATTCATATTAAAAAAAATATTGAAAGGTTTCGGTAGTGCTGAGAAACGTTTTCCTATAGGATTAGGCTATTTGTCTTCTGTCTTGAAGGAAAAAGGTCATAAAGTTGATCTGGTTGATAGGTATGCACTTCCGGGGGAATCACTGGGAAATGTGAGAGATTATGATTTTATAGGTGTTTATACAAGTACTCCATGTTTCGATGATGCTCTCGAAGTTCTAAATATCATCAATAAATCTGAGTTTAAAGGATGCTTGTCAGTTGGTGGGCCCCATGCAACAGTTATGCCTGATACTATACCTGAATATGTTGACTATATTGTGCAGGGGGAAGGAGAGTATGTTATAAGCGATTTGTTACAAGGTAAGTATAAGAGAGGTAGTATAATAAAAACTCAACGAATTCAAGATCTTGATTCACTGCCGAGAGTTGATTACGATTTGTTTCTGAAAAAGGATAGAAAATATCATTTTGATTTTCCGTTTTCAGATAGACAACCGATTTTTAATATGAATACCTCAAGAAGTTGCCCTTATCATTGTTCTTTTTGTGGGGTACAAAAAATCTGGGGAAAGCTTTGGACATCACAGTCATCGGATAGAATATTGGATGATATAAAGTATTTAAAGAAAAAATATGGCATCGCGGGTATTTATTTTAGAGAAGATTTCTTTTTGGTTAATAAAGGTAGAATTTACGATTTATGCGAAAAAATGATAAAAGAAAATCTAGATATAATATGGTCTTGTGAGACTAGAGTGGATAATATGGATGAAGATTTTGTTGCTTTGATGGCGAGAAGTGGATGTGTAGGTTTTTATATTGGGGCGGAAAGTGGTAGCCAAAAAATGCTTGACTACTACAATAAGCAAATTGATGCATATGATATAATTAAAACATGTAGATTTGCTCACAAATATGATATATCGATTGCTATGTCTCTAATAATAGGTAATAAAGTGGAGTCTTATAAGGATAGATATGATACGTGGAAAGTGGTGAAAGAGTCAAAACCAGAAATATTGTTTACAAATATTTATAGAGAAGAAAAAGAGCTGTTTGGGGCTAAGGAGTACAAAAAGTATGGAGAGAGAGAAGTGGTAATTGCAGAGTTTCAAAATGGAACATGGCGTGGTCAAAAAGATCGCATATGATATTGATAATTTTTTTGGTATGAGTTTTTCTGTTTTAATGTCCGTATATCATAAAGATAAACCATTATACTTGGATCGGGCTTTGCAAAGCTTGGTAGATCAAACTTTAGAGGCTGATGAAATTATTCTGGTTGAAGATGGCACATTGCCTGTTCAATTGCTATCTGTAATAGATTTTTTTCGCACATCACTAAATATTAGATCTGTAAGGCTTAAAGAAAATAGTGGTTTGGCTATTGCTTTAAATGAAGGTCTAAAGCATTGCAAGTATGAACTTATTGCAAGAATGGACAGTGATGATATATCTTTGCCTTACCGTTTTCAACGGCAAGTTAAATTTATGAATGAAAATCCTACGATTTCAGTTACAAGCGCTTACGTAGAAGAGATAGATAATCAAGGGAAAATGGTTTCGGTTCGTAAATTACCATTAAGTAATAAATCGATAGTTGACTTTGCAAAAAAACGCAACCCCATAAATCATCCATGTGCTTTTTTTAGAAAAAGTGATGTTCTTGCTGTTGGGGGATATCCTGATTTTAAAAAAGCGCAAGATTATGCACTATGGTCTTTGATGTTGGTTCACGGTTATAAGTTTATGAATATGAATGATATTTTATTAAAAATGCAAGCAGGTTCTGCAATGTACGAAAGACGAAATATCTCTTATTTGAAACAAGAATTGCTGCTGTTGAAATATCAGAAAAATATTGGATTTTTGAACTATAGAGAATATTTGATAAATGCTTTTATTCGATCTTTTTTACGCTTATCTCCAAAGTTTATTAAAAGGTATATATATATAAATATGCGTTAATAGACGCAGTAAAGTTATCTTTAATAATTTTGTTATGATTGTTTTAATTGGTGGCTCAGGGTTTATTGGTACTTGCTTAATTAAAAAAATAGGTTCAGAAAGATGTGTAAATGTAGATAAAAATAATAGTTCGATTTTTGATGATATCACTAAAATAAAGGATATACGGGATGGTGAAATTAGCAATTTGCTGCCAGATGAAACTAGTTGTGTTGTTTTATTGGCGGCAGAGCATAAAGATGATGTGAATCCTACTTCATTGTATTATGATGTAAATGTTCAGGGTACAAAAAATGTACTTAATGCAATGGATTGTAAGGGGTTAAAAAGTATTGTTTTTACAAGTTCTGTAGCTGTTTATGGCTTGAATAAAGAAAACCCTGATGAAAATTATCTAACAGATCCATTTAACCACTATGGAAAAAGCAAGTTGCAAGCTGAAGAAGTATTGAGAGAATGGTACAATAATGACCCGGAAAAACGATCATTGTCAATTATTCGACCAACAGTGATATTCGGTGAAGCGAATAGAGGAAATGTATATAATCTGTTACGTCAGATTACTTCTGGAAAGTTTTTAATGATTGGAAAAGGTGAAAATAAAAAATCAATGGTGTCGTGCGTGACGCGCTCATATTTCGAGCGAACATCGTCGAAGAGCTTTGACG
>CAYUWE010000105.1:0-3696 GCA_964448255.1 uncultured bacterium
AGGAAATCAAGTAGTATTAGAAAATATCTCAAATACATATGAATTTTTCTATATTTTATGGAAAAAAAGGAAAACTAATGAGTAACTTATCCTGCGGAATAATTGGACTGCCAAATGTTGGCAAATCAACATTGTTTAATGCTTTAACAAGAAAAGGTATACCTTCTGAAAACTATCCATTTTGTACAATTGATCCAAATATTGGTGTTGTAGAGGTCTTTGATACAAGATTAGATAAATTAAGTGACTTATCAAAAAGCAAAAAAATAGTCTATGCAACGGTATCTTTTGTAGATATCGCAGGCCTTGTTAAAGGAGCAGCACAAGGAGAAGGCCTTGGAAATAAATTTCTAACAAATATCAGAGAAACTGACGCTATAGTACAGGTAGTTCGATGTTTTGAAGATATTGATGTAGTACATGTAGAAGGAAAAATCGATCCTATAAATGATGTTGATACAATACATTTAGAATTAGCATTAGCAGACTTAGAAATGGCAGAAAACATTTTAAAAAAATTAGAAAAACAATCTAAAGGAAATAAAGATTATATTCCTAAAATTAACCTTTTTAAAAAGGTCATCGAACATCTCAACAAAGAACTACCTATCCGCATTTTACAATTATCAGAAGAAGATAAAAATATACTAAAAGAATACCCTTTCCTTACTGGAAAAAAAATGTTTTATATAGCAAATATCAATGAAGAAGATGTAAAAGACCCATTAAATAACCCCTATGTAAAGCAATTAAGTGACTACGCTAAAAAAGAAAATTCCTTTGCCATACCGATATGCGCAAAAGTAGAAGAAGAAATCTCACAAATCTCCAATAAAGATGAAGCAAAAGAATTTCTAGCGTCCTTAGGGATTGAGGAATCTGGATTAGATAAGCTAATTAAAAAAGCATTTGAACTATTAGGGCTAATTACATTTATTACAACAGGTGAATTAGAGACAAAAGCTTGGACTATTAAAAAAGGAACTTCATCTGTAGAAGCTGCTGGAAAAATACACACAGACATACAAAAAGGGTTTATTAGAGCAGAAGTTGTAAAATTTGATGATATGATAAAATATAATGGAAGAATAGGAGCAAGAGAACATGGTCTTGCTAGATCAGAAGGTAGAGATTATATAATTAAAGACGGTGATGTAATTTTATTTTATCACAACTAAGACTTGTTCTAAGCTTTTAAATACCTTCTAGTACAATTGGCACGACCAACTTTCTCACAATAATTTTCATTAATCCATGCAATTAATAGATCGTTACATTGATCGTCCTCTGGATCTATTTTTGAAAGCTTTATTAAGGTATTGTATTTGTGTCTCAAAGCATCTCTATGTCTAGTATTATGAAAAAAATTCTCTGCAATTTCTTTCCAGAATTTTTTATAAGTAGCAACACCTTGTACAAGTGTTATTAAATCTTCTTTAGACCAAGGGCATCTTTGTAAACTTGGGTTAGCAACCCTTTCATATCTTACCCTGCATTGATCTTTATCTTTCGTTTCAACATATTTAGACACTTCTTCCCAATCTTCTCCAAATAGATTTATCCCCTCATCTAAGAGCAAATCTTCATTTTTATTCCAAAATTGTGATTCTTTTTTTATTTCTCTCTTTCTCTTTAAGCGATGTTCTTTCATTCTTTCCTGATGTTCGTCTCTATAATGTCTACATTTACATTCAAATTCATTTTTCGTTCCAACGCACATTGCAACATATTTCCAATATCCTTTTTTCCCAGCATATATATCAAATACTTCCTTAGCATATTTTAAGCGTCCAACCTCTGCTTTATCCCAAACAGTATATTTTTTCCTTTTCTTGGGTGATGGTTCTTCTGCTACTTCAGGTTTTACAGATACAGTATCATATACATCCCTATTAGGGAGGGGGTCAAAATAAAGAGTAATACTTTTTGGTTTCATACCTTATTACCACCGTTAAATTCCAATCTTCTACGACATGTTGCAGTTTCATTTTGCTTCTTTTCTAAAGTCCTTTTTCTCGAAACTGTTACTTTCTCACTAGGGCATAGTTTCCTACGTATGTACTTACATTGTAATACACCAAGACCTACCTTTTGGGCGATATCATCCCAACACCTAACATCTCCTTGTTCAGCTATAGCTTGTGATACATTATGGACATGTTTATAATCCCAATAAGTTTTCTTTCCTCTTATAGAAAATAAAAGTCTAGAGTGCATATCCGACAATCCAGATGAAACTACTTTTTTTTGAGCAGGTGGTATCATTGAATTATCTAAATAGTGTCTAACTGCTTTTTGCCTTTTTTTTAAGTATTCTTCACTATTATCCTCTATCCATTTTAATAACTCTTCATGATATGTAGGATTTTCTTGGCTAACTTTAGAAACGTGAAGTAAAGATAGAAATGTTTTTCTTATAGTTTCTGCATCTCTTTTACTCTCAATAGCTATTGCAATATCTTTCCAATTATTACATTTTATTTCATGTGCATTAACTATGGCAATCAATTCTTGTTTTTCCCAATTTCCTTTTTTCAAATCAGGATTAGTCACAGTATCCCATCTTCTTTTACAATGAAGAGCTTTTCTGTTTAATAATCTTCCAACTGTATTCCAATCATCAGTACCATATTGTGCTACACCCCTTTTTAATAACTCATCTTCTTCTATAGTCCATCTGCCTGAGCGCAATTCCTTGGCTTGCATTTTATCTTGGAGCATTTGTTCTAATTCCTTTTCTTCTTGAAAAGTCTCTGGATTTATACCAGGTAGTTCATCATCTACTAACCTATCATCTAAGAAACTATCACCATTATGATCATCAAATGGCCAAGATGTAAAAGCACTGTCTTGATGAGGAATAGGACTTACAGACATTATAAAGCAACCTTATAGAAATAATTTTAAATTAAAAATATAATTATATTAATTTTGTTTTTATTTGAATTATTATAACAAATTATTGAATTAAAAGCTAATTAAGCTTATTGCTGCTATGTTTAGAACTATAAGGAGTAAGCTGTGCAAAATGCTGATCTATAAGGAGTTTAACAACCTCGTAATTAACCTTATCTCCACATGTATTTACATATTTATACTGAGTCATAATACGATTCCATATACCTCTTATAGCTTCTGGAGCTCTTTTGTTGTCTTGATAGCTTTCAGATATTTTACTCCAAATATCAAATTCTTTCTTTTCAACACATTCTTTATGTCTATCTATAATATATATTAACTCGTCTTTAGTCCAATGATCCTTACATAGATATGGAGCTTGAACATTGTAAAATCGTTTCTTACATTGTTTGTCTGAACGTGTACGTACATGCTTTTGTACTAAATCCCATTCTTTATCTGTAACATTATGATGAACCTTATCTTTAATATGTAATCTAATAGCTTCATCAAGCCTTTCAATTTCATCCTCCTTCCAGTATCCTAGATTCATACCGCTTGCATCACCTGGGCCTGTGACATATCCATTCCCATGATTAGAAGAATCATCAGGATCATTCTGCAGCAGCACTTTTTGGCGTTGAGATAAAATATGATCTTTTGTATGTCGCCCCATTTTTTTATCCCTATTATCAACTGTAACGTCTTTAGTATCTTCAAGTTTTCTTTTCTTAAGAGTATCTTGTCTTGTCATAAGTATTCTCTCAGGATCAAAAGGATTTTCACATCCTAATTCAT
>CAYUWE010000105.1:3706-4803 GCA_964448255.1 uncultured bacterium
CTCAGAATTTATAAAAACTGTATTTGCACTCACAGTTGTATCTCTGCTAGCTGCTTGTTTTTCATCTTCTTGAGTTTCATTTATTTTATCTTTAGTCATCGCAAAACAACAACCATCCTCTACAAAATGTCCATCGGAAGAGCATACTTCACTTAAGGTTTCAGTTGTCCTATCACAAAAATCTTCTTGTGCATATTCTTCCTCATTAGGAGCAATGTAAAAGTCCCCATCACTATCAGGAACAATACCAACCTTTCTTAAAATATCATCCATCCTTCCAGGGGAATATTGTTCATTAAATTCAAATCCATCTTCACCACCTTCAAATAGTAATGCGTTAAATGTAATTCCTGTTGAAGCATCTGTTGAATAATAAAAACAGCCACTTTCAGAAAGAGATGAATGTACAATTTGAAAAAAATCTTCTTCATCTGCTGGTGCAGTTGATACATCTTCATTTCTTTCTTCTCTTGAACACCTTCCATGTGCATGTAAATCTGCTCTTTGAGCCATCTAAAAACCACTTTTTTTCAATAAGCTGAAAAAATTAAGTTAAGGAAAAATATTTATCAAGAAAAAAAAATATCATAAAAATAAATTCTATAATGCTTAATCAAAATTTACATTGTGTGTTTTCAATGACTTTAAATATTAAATTTAATTTCTAGAAATTGCTTTTGCATTTAAAATGTCAAATATCTTCATTTTATTTTAGCTTTACTTCTAATAAAATGAAAAATCAACTATAAGAAATATAGCATAGGTAGATAAGAAAAAAATACGATGGCAGAAAAAACCGAAAAAGCAACGCCGAAGAAAATTAAAGATGCAAGAAAAAAAGGGCAAGTTGCGAAATCTCAAGATTTCCCCTCTGCCTTTACTTTTGTTGTTTCCATCTTAGGAACGCTTGTGGCATCTGGTTTTTTATTTAAACAATTAGCATCATATATCGTTACTACTTTTAGAGCTGTCAATAGTAATATAGATTTGCAAGCAAGAGCTGGTGGCTTTTTAATGGAAGCTATTAGAGTAATTATCATTACAAGCTTTCCAATAGTTATTCTCGTTGCATTTACTGGTGTTTTAATAAATTTTCT
>CAYUWE010000106.1:0-4802 GCA_964448255.1 uncultured bacterium
ATCGTGGAAGGCTATGCTATTAGCCATAGAAGGTATAACTTTATATACAAAAAATTTAAGAAAAGAGATAGAAAAAGAGATTTTAAAAGAGAAAAAATTAAATAGAAAAAAGGAATTAAATAAGATTTTAAAAACCATACATAGAGTTCCTGAAAACCCAGCTACAACAGTTCAAGAAGCTCTTCAGTCTATATGGATAATGTTTATTGGTATTTGTTTAGATTCTATGGATGATAGCATGGCTTTAGGTAGATTAGATCAGATTTTGCAGCCCTATTTTGAAAATGAAATTAAAGATAAAACAAAAGATGAAAGAGAAATATACATAAATGAAGTAATAGAGCTAATAGGATGCTTTTTTATGAGGATAACAAGTCATCTTCTTGCAGCATCTACTATATCTTCTTGGCAAAATTCTGGTGCTCCTTCTGTTACTTCAATTACTCTTGGGGGTATTACTAAAGATGGTAAAGATGGTGTTAATGATATGACGTATATTATCTTAAAAGTTGCAGAAATGCTTTCTTTAGATGATCCTGATATGGATGCAAGATATATGTCAGGGGTTAATAGCAAGACGTATTTAAAAAAGGTATGTGAACTTAATTATATTACTTCAGGAACACCATCTATTCATAATGATAAAGCAATTATTAAATCTCTGTGTCAACATGGATGGGATAAAAAAGACGTTAGAGATTGGGTTTCTTGTGGATGTGTAGAACCTGTTATTGCTGGGAAACATTTTGCAGCAACAGGAGATTTAGATTCTAATTTAATGGTTCCATTGACGATGGCAATATATAATGGTTATCATCCTGTTGCAAATTGGGATTTTGGACCAAAAACAGGAGAACATTTTGATAATTTTAATCAGTTTTTTTTAGCTTTTGAAAAGCAATTTAAATTTATCTATGACAATGCATTTATAGCTTCACATCAGATTTTAAGAGTATATCATAAGATTATGCCTATGCCTTTATATTCATTACTTTTAGAAGGATGTATAGAGAAAGGGCAAGGTATGACATATGGAGGTGCAAAATATAATTCTTCTGGTGGAGCATTAATTGCACTATCTGATGTTATAGATTCTCTTTTAGTAATAAAAAAATATATTTTTGATGAGAGAAAATTTACTTTTTATGAATTGAAAGATGCATTAACTAATAATTTTCTTGGCTATGAATTTATGAGAGCAATATTTCTTACTGGCATTGATAAATTTGGGTCTAATAGTAAAACTGCTAGGGTAATGGTCAATAGGGTAACTAAAATGATAGCTGACTATCTACATAGCCATGACAATGGTAGAAACGGTCCTTATACAGCAGGTTATAGAACAAATAATAACCATACCGTTTACGGAAGGGTTTCTTCAGCCTCTCCTTCTGGAAGGCTTGCTGGCAAACCATTTACTTCCGGCCTTACTCCCAACCCAATAGCTTCAAAAAATCTATTAGATAATTTGATAGATGTAGGAAGTATTGATCCATTAACTTGTGATAATAGCTATACGTTAAACGTTAGGCTTTCCTTTGCTGATAAAAAAGATCATAAAAAAAATATCGAAGCTATAGCTAGTTATGTAGAAACGTATTTTGAAAAAGGAGGAATGCAAATACAGTTTAATGTTGTTGATAGCGATACTCTGAAAGATGCTATGGCATATCCAGAATATTATCCTGATCTTATAGCTAGAGTATCTGGATACACAGGGTATTATATAAAGATGCAAAGAGATTTACAGTTAGAAATAATTGGAAGAACGCAATTTGACATATAGAAATTTAATTTTTGAGATAAAAGGTAATTCCTTAGACGATGGTCCTGGTATTAGAAGTGTTATTTTTTTTAAAGGGTGTAATTTAAATTGTATTTGGTGTCACAATCCTGAGAGCAAAAATTTATTTCCTGAGTTGACTTACGAAAGCGATAAATGTATCAGCTGCTTGTCTTGTAAAAAAGTATGCCTTGAAAATTCTATTACTTATAAAGAGAAAATATCTATCGACCGAATGAAATGTAATAAATGTTTTAGATGCACTAAAGCTTGTCCTGCAAAAGCATTAAAACAAGTAGGAAAAGAAATCCAAATTGAAGAGATAATAGAAAAAATCCTTCCTTACAAAGACTTTTTTGATAATTCAAATGGTGGTGTAACGATTTCAGGAGGAGAAGCTACTCTACATATGGATTTTTTATTCTTATTATTAAAAAGATTGAAGGATTTTAAAATTCATGTTCTTTTAGAAACTAATGGTTATTTTGATTTAGATAAATTTAATAAGTTGATTTTACCATATCTCGATGTAATTTTCTTTGATATTAAATTTATAGACCCAATAAAGCATAAGAAATATTGCAAAGCTGATAATAGAGAAATATTAGAAAACTTTATTTATTTGTATAAAGAAAAATTATGCGAGATATATCCTAGAACACCATTAATTCCAAAAATTACAGATACTCAAGTAAATATCGAAAATATTGTAAGTTTTTATAAAAAACAAAGAGTAAAAAAAGCCTATCTTTTACCAAATAATCCATCTTGGTTTTACAAATTAGAAAATTTGGATGAGCAAAATATATATATCAATGATGAGATGAAGAGTTTGTATCCTATGCATAGATTTGATGAAATAAAATATCAATTTGTAAAAGAAGGTATTGAGATATTACTTTAAGGAGAATTTTTTCAAATTGATTGAATATTGATATATTTTATTATACTCTATTTTCCACGATATTTTATATAGAAGCTATTTTAGGAGTATTTATGGATAAAGAAATGTTATTTTGTCAAAGCTGTTCTATGCCTTTATTACAAGATGAAAATTTTGGTACTAACGCTGACGGCAGTAAAAATGAAGATTATTGTGTTTATTGCTATGAGAAAGGAAATTTTACTGATCCAAACATCACTATGGATGAAATGATTGATAAATGTGTAGCTATTATGACACAAATGAACTTGCCAAAAGAGAAAATTGAACAAGCCAGAAAAGTCATTCCACATTTAAAACGTTGGAAAAAATAACCAAAATAGCTTTTTAATCTATATATGTTGGTTTATTTATATAGTGGAAGCATTTTATCTTGAAATCTTCTTTAAGAGGGGAAGATAAAATATCTTCTAAATTATGTTTTTTATCGTCGATTATTATTAGTTGTTTTGGTTTTGCTTGCGTGGACAATTTATTAATAAATTGTGAAAGAAAAGAGCTTTTTAAATTGCTAGAGCAATATAAAATACCCTCATGAAAATCATCCATATCATTATCATCAAAAGATGAAAAAATAATGTTATTTGATTTCAGAAAGTTATGAGTTAAGTCTTTTAATTCATATGGACGAGCAGTTAGTCCTACGATAGGAGAAGTTTTTTTCCATTTATTTATTAATAAATCGGATTCTTTTTCTATTAATTTTAATTCAACCTTATCTTGAGCCAGATCCCACATGTCTCCAACTTTGTCTAAAGCTTCTTCATAAGTTAAGCCTTCTTTTTTGAACTTATCTTTTAAGTCGTCCTCCCAATTAACACTACCGTAATATGTTTTAGTTGTAATTAAGGTATTATCTAAATCGAAAGCTATTAGAGTGTTTTTCTCAATATGTTCTTCGATTTCTAGTATTTGATAAATTTCATAAATCATGGACATATATTTGTTAGTTTTTATTTTTTCATGATACTTTCAAACAACGCTTTTTACTAATATTTTTATTATGGTTTTTTTAGTATTTTATTTTTATCCAATCATCAGGAATTGTATCTTCATTTTCATTAGAAGACCAAATATATGGTGCGATTACTATTTTATTTGGATTATTATTTAACCAAGCAGCCCACCATGAAAAAGTAGAATTTGGAGATACAATTTGATGGTGGCAAAATGACATCAAATAAAAGTCGATATAATAGGGATTATTTTCAATAAAAATTACATTTTTTCTGGTTTTTGGAAAATTATTTTTAGTCCAATGCATATCATCTGAAAAGACTAGAAAAAGAAAATGATCGGGAAAATATTCCATTGCAATTACAAAATATTTTAATCTATTTATTGTTATTTGTGGGTCTGCCCTGTCTGGCATAAATGTTCTTACATGAACAGCTACAGTAGTGTTATTTTTGAGAATATCGCCATATTTATTATAAATCTCTTTTGTTATTTCATCTTTAGGCTTGAATAGATTTTTAATATGATCTTGATGTTTAGAGAAAAATTTTTCGCTTTGGAAAAATCCTCTTATATGTATGTTTTTGTTTGGCTCATATTTAATTGGATTATAATAATAAGCTGACATATCTTCATGAAATATCATATCTTCATTAGAGGGGATTTCAGAAGTATTTACCCTATAAAAAAATTGTGAATAATATCCCCTGTCTTTGTGATAATTTTTTAGATGAGGTATATATACTTCTAAATTATTATCTAAAGCAAAAGCTGTCGCTGCAGCAACTTCAAACATCACATTACCAAGCTGTCCAATTAGGTCACATGTAATGAAGTTTGATTTTTCTTTTGTGTGTTCATTATTGATATTTGCATATGATTTTGTGAATAATTGGATCAAAATAATAGCACAAAAAAAAGGGTTTTTGATTTTCTTGAGTATGTTTAAATGCATTTCTAATGCCTCTTTTCTATAGATTTTTATGATTGGGGCCACAATTATTATAAAATAAAAAATTAATATTCAATGCATTAGTATTTCATTTTTATCCAATCATCAGGGATAGCATCTTCATCTTCATTATCGGACCAAATATATGGTGCTAGTACTATTTTATC
>CAYUWE010000107.1:0-4751 GCA_964448255.1 uncultured bacterium
TAATTTACAGCCTTTATGTAATGAGTATAAAAGCTTATTATATGAATATTTCCACTCTGAGGAATATTACATTAAATTATTATCTTTATGGTGTTTGTTTAAGCAATTAGAAAGGATAAATAATGAAGGCTTTAGTGTTTTGTCTTTAACTAGTTTTTTTAATCAGCAAGGATATTTTGTTACTAAGAAGTTTCATATGCTTAAATCCAAATTATCTCTAAAGGGTAAAAATAAAGTAGATGATAGTGATTTTTCTGAGGTGTGTGATGATATTGTTCACTTAGTTAGAGCTGAGCAGCTTTGTGATATTTGGAAAAAGCAAAATAATTATTACGCTTGTAAAAGAAAAATTTATAAATTGCTAAAGATTGACGAGGCAAAAAAACTAATAAAAGAACTTAAAAATATGCTTTATAAGCAAATGGAAGAAAATATATGGGCGTAATAACCAATAAAGATAGATGTTTCTTGGATTTTCAACAATGTTATTGGAAACTTAAACAAACTAAGGAATACAATTTAAAAAAAGAAGCTAAAAGACAATTTATTGAAGCTATTGATAATGTGATTAAATATGAATCATACAGACGGATAAAACCAATTCTTCAAGATGGGCCATCATATTCTAGAAGAAAGTTTTATTCTCATGTTAGCTATTTTGATGATAATGATATTAATTATTATGATGTATTTCGTTGCTGTGTATATATGCTTGAAGAGTTGCAAAAAGACTTAAATATTAAAAAAAGAGAAATGGGTTATTTCGAAAAAAAACAAAAATTAAGGGAAGCTTACTATGATGATCCAGATGATATTCCAGGTGTTATTGAACTAGCGAAGTGGACTGAAAGGTGTTAGTGAGAAATTGTTTTAAAACGGTTTCGAAAACAAGAAACACTTGTTTACGTCTAAAGCGTCTATTTCTTCTACTATTTTCTTGTTTTTTCTTTAAAGCCGTTTTAAAAGTAGTAGAAAGTGAAAATTTTAATTGACGAGGTTGGGTTTCAATAATTTTATTTAATAGAAGAAATATCCCTTGGCCAATATCAAATAAAATATTAAATGCGTTGTTATTAAAATTTTTATTGTCTTGAAAATTGTTTGTTTGGCTAGTGTTTAAATGTATTTTCATAATTACAAAGTTATTTTTATTCGTTTTGCTGAAATTATAACAGAAAAGTTAATTTTAATAGAATTAACAACATTTTTTTAATGGCATAGAAAATATTTACTATACTTTTTGATCTTTAAATGGTGGTGTTGGCTTCCAGTCTTTTGTTCTTAACCCTAGTACTAATATTGGAACTATAGTTATAAAAATTGTTCCTATAATTAAAAACCCTTCATAAAATGCAATACTTCCTGTATCCATATTTGGAGGGGGTAAAAATCCAATGATTAGAGCAAATATTGATGATATTCCTCCTAATCCAGCGACTACCCACATTCCTACATTTTTAAATGGTATTTTAAAAGCTCTAGGTACTTTTGGCTGTTTATATCTAAGCCTTATTGCTGAGATAAATAGCAAAATATACATTAATAAATATAGCTTTGAAGCTAATGCTGTTAATATCCAGTAAGCGCTATTTATTGTTGGCATTACTAAAAACACCATACAAAGAATGGTAATTATTACAGCTTGCAAAATTAGTAAAGATATAGGAACGCCTTTTTTATTTACTTTTTGAAATATCTTTGGAAGATCGCCATAGTGAGCTGTTATAAGCAATCCTTTACTTGGTCCAATGGTCCAAGTACTAATCATGCTTAATGCGCCTATTGCTGTTAAAATAGCAATTACTGAAGCCAACCATTTTACATGGAAAGCATCAAAGAAATAGGTAAATGCTGCCATTATTCCTGTTACTAGGTTCATTTCTTTATGTGGAATAACTACAACTAACCCAAGTGACCCAAAGATACATAAGATAAGTATTATGATAGTGGATAGTAAAATAGCTTTGGGATAATTTTTTTGTGGGTTAATTACCTCATGGGCATGTACTGCTGGCATTTCCATTCCAGATAATCCAAGTAATATTCCAGCTAAAAATATGTAGTTATTAAAATTTGTAAAATTAGGGAAAAATTTATCAAATGTAAATGTCACTGGGGTAGGATTTTTTAAGCATAGCCAAATTATCCCTAAAATGATTATTACAATACCTGGAATGATTGTTCCAGAAATTACTCCAAAGGAACTGATTATTCCTGAAGCTTTTATTCCAAAAAAATTGATAAAAGTGATTAACCAAAATGATCCTAGGGTGAATAAAACAATATATATTCTATTGGTTGTTAGTTCAGGGAAAAACACGTAAGAAATAGTTCCTGCAGCAAATGCTAATACAGCAGGATACCATATTACATTTTCTATCCACTGCAGCCAAATGGCAATAAATGCAAACTTTGAGCCCATAGCTGCTCTGATCCAAATATATACTCCACCAGCTTTTGGCCATCCTGTTGCTAATTCTGCTGATACAAGACTAACTGGTAAGAAGAATATAATAGATGCCATAATTGTGAAGAAAATTAAAGCAAGGCCATATTCAGCAATTATTGGAAGTGTTTTTAAACTAATTATGGCAGCTACATTAATCATAGAAAGAGTAAATACCCCTAACAATCTTCTATGAGGAATAACTGTGGAAATAGAAGGTTTTTTCTTTGCTATTTGAGACATCTTTTTTTTCAATTTTTTCTTTTGTAGATAACAATTATTAATTTTTTTTGATATCAAAAAAAAATTATCAAAAGAAATAAATCTACTTAACAAAGATCATAGCATACTGTTGTGTCGTCATGTTCCATAGCGACATTATTAATATTTTCTAAAACATAATGAAAGATTAATGGAGCAACAATTGTAGCATCAGATTCTATGATAAAACTTGGTGTATGTTCATCAATTTTCCCCCAAGTAATTTTTTCATTAGGGGTAGCGCCGCTATAAGAGCCATAAGAAGTTGTACTATCACTAATCTGACAAAAATAACTCCAAAGAGGGCATTCTTCTTTTAAGTCTTGATGTATTAATGGAACAACACATATAGGGAAATCTCCAGCAATACCGCCACCAATTTGGAAAAATCCAATAGGGGATTTTGATTCTTTTTTGTACCAATCAATTAGTAATATCATTTGTTCTAATCCTGATTTTACTACATCGACTTTTTCAATCTCTTTTTTCATGACATTACTTACGAAAACGTTACCTAGTGTTGAATCTTCCCATCCAGGTACAAATATAGGGAGGTTTTTTTTCCATGCTGCATAAACCCAAGAGTTTTCTGGGGATATTTGGAAACTATTATCTATCAGGCCACTTTCTAATAATTGATAGATAAATTCATGGGGGGTATATCTTTTATTTTCCCTATCAGCATTTTTCCAAAGAGTTATCATATGTCTTTCTATTGCTCTAAATGCTTTTTCTTCGGGGATACAAGTGTCTGTAACTCTATTTAACCCTCTTTTACATAATTCTTTTTCATCTTTTATTGTTAAATAACGATAATGAGGTATTCTTTCATAATGATCATGCGCGACTAAGTTGAATATATCTTCTTCTAAATTTGCGCCAGTACAGCAAATTCCACATATCAAATCTTTTCTTATCAATTCAGCTATAGAAATGCCAAGTTCGGCTGTGCTCATAGCTCCAGCTAAAGTAAGAAACATTTTCCCATTTTTTTTTGATAGGTTAATCCATCCTTTAGCTGCTTCAACTATAGTTGCTGCATTGAAATGCTTGAATTGTAAGTTAATTAATTCACTTACTTTCATAATAATACCACCATTTATTATTAAAAAGTTAAGACGCAGCTATACGACTAAATAAGTATAACTATCTAATGCATCTTTATAACGTTTCCTTAGATGAGCTGACTCTTCATTAGATAATCGTCCTTCTTTGAGAGCTTTTTCTGTAGCCAACCTCATTTTTTCTTTAAGTTCATGAGTGTTATATTGTACATAACTTAATACTTCATTAATAGTATCTCCTTGGATATCATGCTTAAATTCCCAGTTTCCATTGTTATCTATTTCAATATGAACAGCATTAGTATCTCCAAAGAGATTATGTAATCCGCCTAAGATTTCTTGATATGCGCCAAGCAGAAAAATACCTATGTAATAAGGCGTTGAAAAGGAAGTTTCATGAAGGGAGATTTGTTTTGTTAGGCCATATTGTGAAGCAAATTGTTTAATCATACCGTCACTATCACAACTTACATCAACGATCGTTGCTTTTCTTGTTGGCATTTCGTTTAACCTATGGATCGGCATTACAGGAAATATTTGATTTATTGCCCATGAGTCTGGAAGAGATTGAAAAAGTGAAAAATTACAGAAATATATGTCTAATAATTTATCATCTAACTTTTTTATATCTTCAGGGATAAAAGGCAGAGTTTTAGATAAAGATTTTATTTTAACAAAAAGATAGCTTAATACTTTTTCTCCATAAGCCCTTTCTTCTAATGATATTTCTCCTTGTACAAATTTTTCTACTAGTAATTCTTTAATATCGAAAGCATCTAAAAGAACTTCGTGGCAATCTTCTTCTTTTACGTTGTTATATAAAAAGCAAATTTCTTGAATTGCTTCATGATTGCTAGGTGGAGGAGATAGTGTTTCTACGACGTTTTCTATTAATGAAACATCAATTACTTCTGAAATTAATAAAGAATGATGGGCAGTTATAGCCCTTCCAGATTCTGTTATGATTATGGGATGTTTTA
>CAYUWE010000108.1:0-4744 GCA_964448255.1 uncultured bacterium
GATCACATGAACAAAAATTCTTCCATTTTATTGATACATTTTTATATCGAAATATCTTCATCCATAGATATGAAAAAACATACGGAAGGATAGATATTTCATAGCCAATAATAGAAGCCTTTTTGCATTTTTTAGAAAAAGCTATTAAAACATTCCCCCACCCGCTTCCTAATTCAAAAATATTTAATTTTTTATCACTTGGCAAAAGTGGTAATATTTTTTGTATTATTTTTTTATTTGTAGGATAGGGTCCAATACCATAAACAATTGTTGAATAAACAAGGCTAATAAAAAATAAAAAGACAATTGCTAATAAGACCATTATTTCCCCATAATATAAGCTAAAAACTAATTATAATTACTATGGCTAATACAACAATTAAAAATATTGAACTGCTCGCTCCTGCAGGATCATTTGCCTCTCTTCAAGCAGCTATTCAAGCTAAAACCAATAGCATATATTTCGGGATAGGACAATTAAACATGAGAGCAGGCTCTTCTAATAACTTTAAAGAAGAAGATATAGATACCATAGTATCTATCTGCAAAAAAAATAATATCAAAGCATATTTAGCAATAAATACTATTTTATATGATGAAGATCTATCTTCTATGAAAAGAATTTGCGATATAGCAAAAGAGAAAAATGTAGATGCTATTATAGCTAGTGATATCTCTGTTTTGATGTACGCAAAATCTATCAATTTACCAGTTCATATTTCCACACAGCTTAATATAAGCAATATCGATGAAATTAAATTTTTCTCAAAATTTGCTGATGTAATAGTTTTAGCAAGGGAATTAAAATTAGAGCAGATAAAAAATATATGCAGAAAAATTGAAGAGGAAAAAATAACAGGTCCTAGTGGCAATTTAGTAAAAATAGAGATATTTATCCACGGAGCATTATGTGTAGCAATCTCTGGTAGATGCTATATGAGCCTATCACAATACAACTACTCTGCTAATAGAGGAGTGTGTCTTCAAGCATGTAGAAGAAAATATAGGGTAATAGAAGAAGAAACAAATAAAGAGCTCTTATTAGACAACAAATATGTCATGTCACCAAAAGACCTATGCACAATTGCCTATCTAGAAGAAATAATTAACAGCAAAGCCTCAATTTTAAAAATTGAAGGGAGAGGAAGAAAGGAAGAATACGTTTATAGAGTTGTTAAAACATATAAAGAAGCTATTGACTATATTTGCAAAGGTAACAAACCCAAAAAAGAAAAAATAGAAGGTTGGGTAAAAGAACTACAATCGGTCTATAACAGAGGGTTTTGGCATGGTGGTTATTACCTTAATAAATCCTCAAAAGACATGTGGAGCTTATCTTATGGCTCTAAAGCTACAAAAAAGAAAATATATATTGGCAAAGTAACAAATTATTTTTCAAAAAAACAAATTGCAGAGGTACTTATAGAAGCACATATCTTAAAAACAAATGACGAAATAATAATTTCTGGCAATACCACTGGGGTAGTTTTCGAAACGATAAAAGATATTTGGATAGATAACAAATCACACAAACAAGCTAACAAAAAAGATGTTGTAACAATACCTATAACAACAAAAGTTAGAAAAAATGATAAGCTATACATATATGGATGAAATTAGAAAAGAAATTGATAAAATAGATGATAAAATAATACCTCTATTAGAAAAAAGGCATAAACTTATCAAAGAAATAGCAAAAAAAAAGAAACCCCTAACAGACAAAAATAGAGAAGAATTTATCTTAAATAAATGCCCATCTATCTATTCCAGAAGCATTTTTAAAAAGATTTTTCAACTATCAAAAAAAATTATCTCTTCACTGTAGAATTTTCCTGGAAAAATGAATGCATATTGTCAATAGTTGTTGTAAATGCATCATCAACAAAAATATGTGTTCCTTCAGGGATATAACACATAGTAGAATGAGGTAAGTTGTTATCAAATATCTCAAATGATGAAGGAGGCAATATTTTATCTCTTCCTCCAACAACAACTAACGTATTTGTTTCAACAGAAGGTAATAAATCATTAATAGGAGTAGTTTTAACAAGATCAGAGAATGCTTTTTTATAAAATTCTCTATTTTCAATCATCCTTCCCAACATACTTTTTTTCATAATAGAAGGCATAGATACAGGTCTTCCAATTAGAAATACATAAAGCTCATCTAAATCTTCTAAAGTATTTGGGAAAAATACGTTTTTCCCTTCATCCATCTGTTTTAGAAAATCACTTTTTTCTTCAAATGCCACACCTAGTGGATTTAATAGAGAAAGGCTTAATAACTTATCTTTAGAAAACGACGCATAAACAGTGCTTACACCACCACCTAAAGAATTTCCAACAAGATGAAATTTCTCAAGACCTTTAGCTTTAATAAATCTATCTAAATTTTTAGATAATGAATGAATATCAAATTTCTGATCTTTTGGAACGGCGCTTCCACCATGTCCTGGAAGATCTATTGCGACTACGTGATAACCTTTACTAAAAAAGTATTTTACATAATTTATAAATGATAGTTTATCCCCCTGAAACCCGTGAACAAATACTATAGTTTCTCCTGTCCCGCCTTCAGCGTATTCAACAACCTCCCCATTAATATCTATCGTCTTTACTTCTAATCCATTTCTTTGAAAAGCTTTTTTATGAAACCAATGTTCTACCGTTTGTGGGTAATGTCTAAGATAAAGTTGAAATGACCCAAAAAGAGCTATTCCAATAACTGCTAAAATTGATGCAAATTTAAATAATTTTTTCATCACTAAAATATCCTTTCATATAAGTCTTAGAGTGCAATAAACTAGGGTTATATTTTATCATATAGGTGATTTTGATAGCAAATTATCGTATACATGGCCAATAAAAGAATCTTTTTTACTTATAATAATTTCTTACAACAACTTTTTAACTGCAGAGTGTATAAGGTATGTATAGATTCAAATATTTTTTCATGCCCCAACCGTGATGGAACAAAAGCTAAAGGCGGCTGTATATTTTGTGATGAAAAAGGTGCTTCTTCACGAGTACATGGGAAATCAAAATCCATCTCAGATCAAATAAAAGAAAATATTATAGTTAGAAAAAGTAGGTATAATGCAAAAAAATTTATTGTCTATTTTCAATCTTTTTCAAATACATACGCTGATATTGCCACATTAAAAAAAGCTTATGATGAAGCTGTTTTTGCTAATAAAGATATTATTGGATTGTCTATTGCTACAAGGCCCGATTGCATAGATGAAGAAAAAATTAAATTAATAAAAAGCTATAAAGACCACCTTCCATATGTAAATATCGAATACGGCATGCAAAGTGCTAATAACAACACGTTAAATACAATTAATAGACACTCTTCTCATGAAGACTTTTTAAATGCTGTTAATCTAACAAAAAAACACTCTATAGACTGCTCAGCCCATGTTATCCTAGGCCTTCCAAAGGAAAACAAAAATGACATGTTATATACAGCTGATGAACTTTCTAGAGTGAATATCAACGGCGTTAAAATACATATGTTAGTAGCAATGGAAGAAACTATTCTAGCAAACCTTTATAGACAAGGTAAATGGACACCTCTAACATATGAAGAATTTATATTTATAGCTGCATCTTTTATTGAAAGACTACCTGAAAATTGTGTTATTCATAGAATAGCTGGGCATGGCCATCCTCTTCATATTGTTGCCCCATCATGGGTATACGACAAGAAAAAACAAGCAATAATGGATATCGAGAAAATACTTATAAAAAGAAAATCCTATCAAGGTAAGTATTGTAGATATCCACAATAATAGAATTTATTTAACAGCTACTAGTGGAGTTTTTATTTCTTCTTTTGTAAAAGGATCTCTACATACTGGACATGTATTATGAGAATCTACAGGAGCATCATACCATTTTTCTATTTCATCTCTTTTAAATCCATGGCCACATGGTAACATACCTACATCTCGCAAATCACCATCCATTAGATCTGATGAAATAGGACAGTCATCTCCAATCTCAAATTTAGGTATTATTTTATGAGGTTGTTCTTTAGATAATGTTAAAGGAGAAGTATATACCAAAGCCATTTCCCTTGAAGGATCATAGCTGTTATGTTCAATTGCATCTTTTCCCATTTCACAAAGCGTTTCACTGCTATGAGGCCAAAAATATCTAAATAAGATAAAACGATTATCTAATGCTGCTCCAACTCTTTTATTTACCGCTTCTTTTCTATATGATTCCATTCCACTATAAACATAATGAACAGCAGATCTTTTCAACATTTTTCTTTCTAATGCCCAATTAATGTCTTCTTCATTAAATAGCGCCACTCTAGATTGCAGAGGTCTTCCTATTTTTTTTCTTGGATCATTAACTATTTGAACTTTTTCTAAAACATCATAAAACTCGCCACTATCAAGATGGAAATCAAAAAATAATTGTACTTTTTCATGTGACTCAAATAAATATTTAAATCTTTCAAGAGAAATCAATCCTTTTTTATATAACTCTTCTTTTTCTAAAACAGTAAAAAACTTTTTTGTATATTTATGTGTAATTTTCCCATCGCTATATGCTCTAGCTAATTCTTCTGACAATTTTTCAAATAATTCATAACTCTGAGTAAATTCTAAAAAACTTTTTTTAGCGCAAAATGCTGAAATAGCAGCTAAAGGTAAAAATAAAAATATAGAACCAGAAATTAGTGTTATTGCATCAGCTGCTGCAATAACACTAATTTCTGGTTCTATAT
>CAYUWE010000109.1:0-4724 GCA_964448255.1 uncultured bacterium
TGATTGTTAGAGGCTTACCCGTGAAGCCAGTTTTTTGGCTTTTTAGGCTTTTTAGTTTTTTTATGCTCTTTTGATTTAGCTTTCTCTTCTTTTATAACCCCTTTATCTTCAAGCTCATGGTGATACGTATCTATCTCTTTCTTAGCCTCTTGCAAAGCTCTCCATTCTTCTGGAGTGAAATTATCAGGGTTATTGATGAATTTATCGACAGCTTTCTTGTCTAAACCGGACTTTTCTAGAGCTTTTTTGGCTTGTTCTTCTAAGATATCTCTTAATTCAGCAGCATCTTCTAGAGCTTTTTTCCTCTCTTCTTCATTAGGGGAATTTAACTTTGAGATGATCTTTTCAAACGATTTTATTGATTCTCCAACGATTTCTTGCATGCTTTCAGCAGAAACGCTGTCAAAGTTTTCGAATAACTCTTTAAGTTTTTTAGTCTTATCGTCCATACAAACCTTTTTGCTTTCTTATTTTATTATATATAGATTTTAATTTATTTTCAATGATAGTTTGGTAGGGATTAATGTATTAAATTATGCATTGGAATGCTTAATTATAGGGGATAAATTGACATATGAGACAAAAGATTTACCGTAGTTTATTGAGGATAGCTTTATTTCTTAGATATTCAATTCATTATAAAGGACTTGAGGATGTTACAAAAGCTAAAAAGAATATGCTTTTTCTTTGTAATCTAACTAGTGAAATAGACCCTCTATTGATTTATTTGATTTTATCAAAAAAGATTAAGGTTAAAGCAATATTACCAAAAAGGCTTTTCTCTTTTTATTGGTTAAAAAGATTATTCGAAAGGCTAGGGGGGTATTTTGTTATTCCTTACGATCAGCTTCCTTCAAAGCTGCAGATTAAACGCTTAACTGAAGAAACAAATAAAATTAATGAGGAAATGAATAGAGGAGAAAATTTTATATTTTTCCCAAAAGGGAAATTGATGATTTCTCCTTTTGATGGGTATAACTATACCATTTTATCAGCATTTTTAGAAAAACAGCCACCAGCAAATATTGCTATAGTTACTATAAAAGGCATGCTTGGCAGTTCTTTTTCTCATAAAATGCTAGGTGTAGATTTTTCCTATGTAAAATCTATCTCAGCGTGTTTGAAGACTATTTTGAAAAATTTGATATTTTTCATGCCCAAAAGAAAGGTGTTTATAGAGTTTTCTCTTCCAGAAAAAGAATTCCCACTTGAGCAAGATACTCCTATTATCATGAGTTATTTAGATATGTTTTTTAATAGAGAATTAGGGGATTTAAAATCTGATGAAAAAGGACTATTTTTAGTACCGCATTATTTTTGGAAGAAAAAGGTAGATATAAAACCATTAGTAGCTCCTCCTATTATGCAAAAGGAAGATATCCCAAAAGAAATACAACAACAGGTGATAGAAGAAATAGCAAGGCTTGTAAATATTAGACCTGAAGAGATATCTCCAAAAGATGATCTTTATGAAGATTTAGGGTTAAATTCATTAGATGTAACAGAACTTGTTATCTTTTTAGAAGAGTATTTCAATCAGGATATTTCATTTGAGTCTATTAGAACTGTTGGTGATGTCATATTAGGGGCTATTGGTAGAGAGAATAAAGCTAGATTTAGTACAGAAGTCGGCAAAAGAAACGCTAGCTGGTTTAATATTAAAGATAGAAAAGAAACAGCTTTTCCAGAGGCGAAAACAATAATCGAAAGCTTTTTTAAAACATGCGATAGGATGGATGGTTCTTATGCTTGTGTCGATCTAATGGGTATTATGAGCTTTTATAGAATGAAGAGTTTTGTTCTAGGCCTTGCAGAAGAATTTAAAAACCTTCCTGGAGATAAGGTAGGTATTTTACTTCCTCCATGTGCATTTATGAATATCGCTGTTTTGGCATTGATGTTAGTAAAAAAAGTGCCTGTATTGATGAATTGGAGTTTAGGTCCACAAAATTTAGCGGAAGTAGTATCTCAAACCAAAATGAAAGTTATTCTATCAGAGGAATGGCTAATTGATAAAAAATTAGGATTCCCATTGCCAAAACACATTGAAGAATTAGTATTTCCCCTAGAAGGTATTAGAGATGAATTAACCTTTGATAAGCGTAAAGAAGCTCTATCATTAAGCAGGAAAAAAGCTGATGAAATACTCTCTTTTTATAAATTAAAAAATCTTAAAGAAGATGATATAGCAGCAATACTATTTACTACAGGGACAGAGAAAAAACCTAAAGGCGTTCCACTATCTCATAAGAATATATTAAAAAACCAAATATCAGCATGTAAAACTGTAGAAATTGTTAAAACAGATGTTATGATGGGTATTCTGCCATCATTTCATGCGTTTGGATTTTCAATAACTAACCTATTACCTTTGACTATTGGAGCAAGAGTAGTATTCTTGATGAATACTTTAGATTTGAAACATGCAGGGGAATTAATAAACACATGGAAAGTAACTGTTTTATGTGCTACTCCTACATTTTTTAGAATTTTATTATCGATTACTCCAAAAGAAAAGCTCCAGTCACTCCGTTTAGCAATTATGGGAGCTGAAGCTTTATCTCAAGAATTAATAGCTAAAGCTAAAGAGCTATTACCTAATACCAAAGTTGTTGAAGGATATGGAGTTACTGAAGGCTCTCCCATACTTGCATTAAATAAAATAGATTCAGAAAGAAGAGGGGTTGGTTTTCCAATAGACAATGTAGAAATAAAGATAGTAGATGTAGATGATTTTCATGAGGTTGGATGTAAAGAAAAGGGATTAGTTATTGCAAGAGGTCCTAACATTTTTGATGGATATTTATTAAATGAAGGAAAAGATCCATTTATCAAAATAGATGGTAAGAAGTGGTATAACACTCAAGATCTAGGATATATAGAAGAGGATGGGTCTTTGCATCTTATTGGCAGATTAAGCAGATCTGTTAAAAAAGGTGGAGAACTAATAAGTCTTGTAGCTATGGAAGAAGTGATTTTACATAAGCTAATGGGAGATAAGGACTTAATTTCAAAAGACAAACCACTCCATGTTGGTATTGTTGGAAAAGAAAATGAAAGAAATCAGATAGAATTAGCATTATTTTGCAACTATCCAATAACTCTTGAAAGAGCAAATTCATGCTTGCAAGAAGCTGGATTTAGTAATTTATTTAGATTGAATAGAGTTGTTGTATTAGATGAGCTTCCTCTATTTGCTACAGGAAAGACAAATTATAGAAAGCTAGATGAATTATTCTAAAAAAAAAGCTCTCTTAACTAAGAGAGCTTTTTATAATAGATAGAATAATTGTATTTTAGCTTTGTGGCAACCAAGCGCCGCCCATATCTTTATTAAAATCACTCATACTTTGTGAGAATGAAGTTAAGTTATTAGCGTCTGCTGGGATTGTTGAAGCAAATTGTGACCATGTTGATGGTGAACCGCTAGCAGTAAAAGTATCTGTATTACTTTTGCATGAATGGTGACGTTCTACTGATAGATTAATAGATCCTCCATTAGGTTCACTAATGTTAGTAGATCCACTATTATGACAGGCTTTTACATTATTAAAAGCTGAAAGTGGAGTGTCGTCATTACCGCCAGTTCCTCTTAACCATGGGCAATTTTGTGTATAAGCAGGGTTTGATTGACCTTGATTATCAATATCTGAACTTAATTTATCATCAATATCCCAACTTACTGAATATGATGCATTGCCGTTATTTAAATTATTTATAAAGTCTAAAGCTGTTACAGGTTGTCCATTATTAGATAGTGTAATTTCAGATACGTCCCCATTTTTATCATTTGGTACAGGTACTGCTATTACATAATTTCTTAATGCGTTTTCTATACCTGTTTTTAAATCAGCTTTTACTTTTTGAGCATAGTCAGTACAAAATTCTGCATACCCATTTGGATGAGTTTTTGTTGATGTATAGAAATCAGACAATGTTTTATATGCATCAGCTTTTTGTTGAAAAGTAACACTACTTCCATCGGTATTTGAGGTGTCTTTAATTACTTTTTCAGCGGCAACTAGTTTTTGTTGCAAAGCTGCAGCGTCTTGCACTAGTTTTTGGTCTTCTTGAGCTCCTGAAGCATCAAGTGATGGTATATTTACAAACATAGTTATTTCTCCCAAAATTATTATATTTTTATTTGTAAGGAATAGGATAATCCTCTGTTATCAGAGGGATAAAAAAAATTTTCTGCCGACATTGTTTTTACGCTCCTATATATATTTTAGGTTTTCTTTTCGTTTTTGTTTTTTTAGGTATTTCTTGTTTAACAGTGCGGTTGAATAGTTCTTCATTGTGCATCATTACAAGTGATTGAGCTTGTAAAAACATCTGACATTCGACAGGAGTTAAATGGTTAGCTTGATATATTGCTCCAAGGATTTGCTGGTAATTTAAACCAGTTTTTGAGGTAGCTAATTCTATTTCTTTTTCTATTCTGTCTATTATAAATACGATAGCTTCTTTAGCTTTGATTTTAGTGTTAATATCCTCGGAAAAAAATAGTTCTTTTAAAGTAGGGAAGAAAGATAAAGAGACCTTTACAGTATAAGCTATCCTTTTAAAAGGATCGCTTTCCTCTATCTTGAATGCTCCCTCTAAGTGGTTGATATTTAGTTCTTTCATATTATCCCTATTATTTACTAGACAAAGGCTCATTTTATTAAGCCATTGAATCTAGATATATTATCCCTTACAATGTAAATTATACCTGAAAAATA
>CAYUWE010000110.1:0-4704 GCA_964448255.1 uncultured bacterium
ACCAATCCCAAAGAAAATAAGCCATTTACCAATTGTTGTAATATTCATAAAATTTTCTCCTTTTTTGATGATAAGGATTGCCAAATAATATTTCCAAAAAATAAATATAAAAATAAAAACATATAAAAATATGTACCTAGTTTTTTTAATGTATATGCTTTTTGCAACGATATTCGTTGTAGGAAAGGTAGCTCTTCATTATTCATCTCCATTTTTCCTAACGGGAGTTAGGATGTTACTAGCTGGGATAATTTTATTATCTTATCAATATATAAAAGACCCTTCAGCTATATACATCAAAAAAAAGTATTTGCTTTTATTATTATTGATTGGATTTTTCAATGTCTTTTTAACCAATGGATTAGAATTTTGGGGACTGCAGTATATGACTTCTGCGAAGACATGTTTGATTTATTCTCTCTCTCCATTTGTAGCTATAATTTTTTCATATTTCCTATTAAAAGAGAAAATGAATACACGTAAATGGATAGGGTTAATTATTGGGATATTGGGGTTTATTCCAATATATATTGCAGGGCCAGAAGCAGGTGAAAAATTAAAGTCTATAGGTATTTTTACGTCAGCAGAAATTGCTGTTACAGTCTCTGCTTGTTCTGCTGTTTTTGGTTGGATATTTATAAAAAAAATAACCAAAGAAAAGGGTTATCCTATTTTATTAGCTAATGCATTTAGCTTTCTTATAGGTGGAGTTATGTCAATAATAATATCTCTTATTTTTGAAAAATGGGATCCCGTCCCTATGCATGGCGTTTTAAATTTCATATTAACACTATTTTATATAGCGATAATTCATAATGTCATTTGCTATAGTATATATGCCCATAGCCTACAAAAATATACTATAAATTTTATGACTTTTGCAGGTATTACAGGTCCTATTTTCACAGCCTTTTTTGGATGGATATTTTTGAGTGAAGCTGTAGGATGGCATTTTTTTGTTTCTCTATTAATAATTGTTTTAGGATTATTGATATTTACTAAAGGTGAATTAAATCAAATAAAGATAAAAAAATGATGATACTTGTTTATGTTACGGCTCAAGATAAAGAAGAAGCAAAAGCTATTGCTAAAATACTTTTAGAAAAAAAGCTATGCGCATGTGTGAATGTTATCCCTCAAATTTTTTCCTTTTATCTTTGGCCTCCAGAAGAAAAAAAACTTAAAGAAGAACAAGAAGTAGTATTAATAATAAAAACATTAGAGAAAAAATACCTCGATATAGAAAAGGAAATAAAGAAAATACATTCTTATGATAATCCAGCAATATTTTCTATTCCTGTGTCAAATGTTTCAAAATCTTTTCTAGATTGGATAGAAAGCGAGATAAAATAAATCCTTTTATTTTGCATATATTTTTGTTATTACATAAGAAAATACGGGTTGACTATGTACTCAGAAAAAGCAAGAAAATAAGCACTTTTTGTAGTGTTTTTTGTGTTATTTATCGATAACATGGGCTTAGGTTTAGTATTTAATGTTTTTGCTCCTTTGATATTACTCCCAGAATATGGGATGCTTACGCCAGCATTTTCTACACATATGAGGGATTTTCTTTTTGGATTAGTGATGTCATTTTTCCCTATTGCTCAATTTTTTGGAGCACCAATTATTGGGGATTTAGGAGATCATTTTGGAAGGAAAAAAGCATTTTATATTTCTATTGTTGGAGTGACTTTAGGTTTAATGATTACAGGTATTGCTATTGTACTAAGAACGTATGTTTTATTATTGATAAGTAGAATATTAACAGGTTTTTTTGCTGGTAATTTCTCAATTTGTATGGCAGCTATTGCTGATTTAAGTCCCGATGAAAAGACAAGAGCTAAAAATTATGGGTGGTTAGCAACTATAAGTGGAGCTTCTTGGGTATTGGCGATGTTAATAGGTGGCTATTTATCTAATCCCAAATTTTTAAGCCCTTCTATTCCTTTTTGGGTAATATCTCTATTTTCTGTAGCTAGCTTTATTATGGTGATGAAAGTATTTAAAGAAACTCATCCGACTAGAGAAAAAATGAAAATCGATTTATTAAGGGGGATGAGACAGATAATTGAAGCTACAAAAGTATTATCAATTCGTAGGTATTATTTCGTTTATTGTTTTTGGATTTTAGGATGGTGCTTAGCTCTTCAGTGGTTCCCGGCCTTTTTTTTACAAAAATATAAATTTTCGACTCAAGAGATTTCATTGAGTTTCGTTTATGTAGGTACTATGTGGTCATTAGGTAGCGGTTTTGTAAATAGAATTTTGATTAAGAGATTTCATTCAAGATTGTTAATGCGTGTTGGGCTATCAGCAGGATTTTTTGGTTTGTTTATTATGTCTTTCTTATATCACTATCCTTTGGTATTAATTATTATTTATGGTGCTAGCGCTCTTTTTTCATCTTTTGGGTGGAGCAATACAATAAATATGATTTCTCTTATGGCGCCTGAATCTATCCAAGGGAAGGTAATGGGTATTACTCAATCTTCGCAATCTCTTGGCTTTTTTATTATTCCTTTTATTGGAGGAGCTATAGCAATAATGAATATTAACTATGTATTTCCTGTAAGTACATTTTTGTTAGCTATTGCAGGTATACTAGTCTTTGTTCTGCCAAAAACTATTGCGAAACAATAATAAAAAGAAATCTTAAGTTTTTCTTTCTTCTTCTATTTATTTTTGATATTACGAAAATATGATGGCATCATAGATATGTATACGGAAAAAGAAAGGAAACAATCATTATTTGTTGTTCTAGTTATCTTATTTATTGATAACTTAGGATTTGCATTAGTATTTAATATGTTTGCTCCTCTTATTTTGCTTAAAGAATATGGGATGCTTTCTTTATCATTTTCTATTTCTCTAAGAAATTTTTTCTTAGGCCTTGTTATGTCTCTATTTCCTATAGCTCAATTTTTTGGTGCTCCTATAATTGGGGATTTAGCAGATCATTTTGGAAGGAAAAAAGCATTTTATATTTCTATAATTGGAGTAACTTTAGGTTTTTTCCTAACAGGGGTTTCAATTTTTTTTCGTACATATGTTTTATTATTGATAAGTAGGATGTTAACAGGTTTTTTTGCTGGTAATTTTTCTATATGTATGGCTTCTATTGCTGATTTAAGTCCCGATGAGAAGACAAGAGCAAAAAATTATGGTATGCTAGCAACGATATGCGGTGTGTCATGGATAGCTGCCATGGTAATAGGTGGTTATCTTTCTAATCCCAAATATTTATGTCCATCGATTCCTTTTTGGATAATTACTATTATATCTTTAGCAAGTTTTTTCCTTGTGCAGCAATTATTTAGCGAAACCTATCCGACAAGAGAAAAAATGAAAATCGATTTATTAAGAGGTATAAAAGATATTATTCAAGCTACAAAAGTTATTTCAATTAGAAAATATTATTTTGTATATTGCTTTTTTATTTTAGGATGGGGGCTATCTTTGCAGTGGCTTCCAGCATTTTGTATTCAAAAGTATAATTTTTCAGTAAATGAGATTACTTGGTGGTTAATACTTTTTGGTGTTTCTTGGACGTTAGGCAGTGGCGTTGTAAACCGGATATTAATAAAGAAATTTCATTCTAAAATATTAATGCAAGCTGGTCTTACAACATCATTCTTAGCAATATTGATGGCCACAATATTTTTAAATTTCCCAATTATTTTTATTATTATTTATTGTGTTCAAGGCTTTTTTGCAGCATTTGGATGGAGTAATACAATAAATATGATTTCCATGTCTTCTCCTGAAAAAATACAAGGAAAGATAATGGGTATTACTCAATCCTCTCAAGCCCTTGGATATTTTATTATTCCATATATTGGAAGTGTGGTAATAGCATTAAATTTAAATTTTCTATACCCAGTAGCTACAGTGTTATTTTTGGTTGCAATAGTACTGATATTTACCATTCCAAAAATTATTGCGAAGGAATAATTACTTTTTCTTTTCTTGTTTTTAGCATCACTAAAAATGAGAAAAATGCAACAGAGCATATATATATGCAAGGAGATGTGATGCTATTTGTTTTATTAAATAGCCATAAGCATATTGCAGAAGTAGGAGCGCCTATTAATTGTGATCCAATACAATAACTTAGAGACAAGATAGAATAGCGGCAATGCTTAGGTATTTGTTCTTGTGCCCAGCTATGATATGGAGCTGAAAATATCACTCCAGCCGCCATTATGATAAATCTAATTATATAGATTTGCATATAACTAGCGCCATTTAAAAGCATAAAAAAGGGAAAAGATAATAATAACAAAGAAATATTCGCTGCTAGCATCATTTTCTTATAAAACCTTGCTGTAAAATATCCCATAATAGGTAAAAGAGCTAAATCAAATATCAAAAGAGAGTTATTCATTTTTAACATGTCAGCTTTTGAAAACGCTGTAATAAGGGGGATAAATCCATTTAAGAAGATAAAACTAAGAGAAAAATTTAGGTAATTAAACCCTGCTGCTACAATGATAAAAAGCATTTGTTTTTTATATTTAATGAAAATTGAAGGAGAAAATTTTCTATTTATTTCATTAGAAGGTTTATCGTTAGAGAAATTTCTTAAAAAGTATGAAAAGATGGCTGTTATAGCTCCAAAAAAATAAAGTATTCTCCAATGTGAGATAAGGTTAAAGTAACATAAGATTGAAACCATAATAGAGGTAAATAAAAACCCTGCTA
>CAYUWE010000111.1:0-4697 GCA_964448255.1 uncultured bacterium
CTACATCACCTGCATAAACACGAATATTTCTCATTCGCATTTTACCACATAAATGAGCTAGAACTTTCATACCATTTTCTAAAGCCACTCTAAAAGTCATGTTTGGCAACAATTCTTCAACTGTTCCTTCAACCTTAATCGTATCTTCTTTAGCCATATTTTTTTCTAATTACCTAAAATCCAATCAAAAGACACCATTAATAAAACTATATTTACATGTTTATTGTCAAGGAACAATTAATAATTTTCATTGTGACAAAAAAAAATTTATTTTTGCAATTACTTAACATGAAAATTTGTTTGTAAAATTGATTTAAAATAAATTTTATAAAATACTTTTTTTTCTTTCACCATTTAGCTTCTAGTTTTAGTTGCTCAAAATTGGTAGTAAAAAATACAATATTTAAATCAACAACCAGCTATGCATTATGAAAAATAAATTTCCCAAACTTATTAGAGATAAAATTCCTTTAATAATAGCTAAAGAAAATAAAAAACCTCTTTTCCATATAGCAAAAAAAGAAGAATATATTTTACATTTAAAAAACAAATTATTAGAAGAAGTAAATGAATTTATTGATAACGAAGATGTTGAAGAAATAGCAGATATATTAGAAATAATATATTCAATTTGTGAACAAAAAAAAATATCGATTGAAGAAATAGAAGAAATTAGATTAGAAAAAAAACAAGCTAAAGGTAGTTTTAAAAATAAAATTATTTTACAAAAGATTTGTTAATATGGCTTCTTTTCAAGAAAATGTTGATGAAATAATTGAGTTGTTTTCAAAATATCCTTCTGCAAATGAAAGATATAAATTAGTAATGTCTTTAGGCAATAAACTTCCCCCATTTGATAATAACTTCAAAAAAAAAAAGAATATTTGATAGAAGGCTGTCAAAGCATTTTGTATTTTTATAGTTATACAAAAAATAATCTTATGTATTTCTCAGCAACATCAGACGCTTTAGTATCAAAAGGTCTAGCTGCAATATTAATAAAAGCATATAGCGGCCTTCCCCCTGAGGTTATTTTAAAATCACCACCTATATTTCTAGATAAAATTGGTCTTGAAAATTCCCTATCTCCACATAGATCAAATGGTGTTTATCAGATGTATTTACAGATGAAAAGATATTCGTTAAAGCAAATAGTTAAACAATCTACAAAAGACACATAATTTCGTTTTGAATGCCGCCGGTGAGTATTAATTTATTTTCATCATCGATATATGCATCATGTTCTAGCCTTACACCGAATTCTCCAGGCAGGTAAATTCCAGGTTCAATAGAAAAACAAGTATTTTTCAATAATACTCTTACATCATGAGATTCTAAATTATCCAAACCAGCGCCGCTACCGTGTAGTTCTGTATCTATATTATGCCCTGTTCTATGTATAAAATATTTTTCATAACCTTCTTTTTTAATATACTCTCGACAGACTTGATCAACTTCCCATCCTTGCACCTGTTTATTTTGTGAAAGGGAAGATGAAATAAAATCAGTAGCATTTTTCTGAGCTTGTCTAACAATTGAAAAAATCTTTTTCTGTTTTTCATTAGGTTTAATATCAGCAACAGCCATACGAGTGATATCACCATAAATTGAATTTTTAACATTTTTCTTACACCACAAATCAATAAGAATGATATCCCCTTTTTTTATGATTGTAGAATTTTCTTTTGGAACAGAAAAATGTGGGTCTGCAGCATGTTCATTAACAGCACAAATGGGCCAAGAATCCGTTATAAAGTTATTTTTTTCAAAGGCTTCTAATATTTTTTGTTGTACATCATATTCTGAAATCTTTTTATTTTCTTTTAAATATGTAGATATTAACTGCCATATATTTTTTGCTGTTTCATCTAAAAGATTTGCTGCTTGCATGTGCTGCTTAATCTGCTCTTTTGTTAATACAGAAGTAAAATATGCTAAAAATGATGAAGAACTAACAACTTCTATGTTTTCATTCCTAATAAACTCTATTGTTCCACCATCAACTTTTGAAACATAGGGAATAGCGCAATTCTTTGAATATTCCATAGCTATTTTTTTCTTACCTTTCAATGTAGAAATAATAGCTTTGTTTAAGCTCTCCCAAGAATAATATTCTATTGTATCACCTTCCCATGCATCTAAAATATTACTCTCAACTCCATGAACAATTTTTACGGGGTTTCCTTCAATAGGAATCCAATAATAAAAGCGCCTTGTAATGTGTTTTTCTTGTAATTTTAAGAGATTTATAGCTAGGTTATTTGAATGCTGAAAACTATATATCAACCACCCGTCGATATTTTCTTTTTTCAAAATATCTTGTATTTCTTTAATTGATTTCATAAAAACCCTAATGATTAACACATTGAATTAATGATGAAGCACTAATTATCCTTAAGAGTGGGAAAGGTTCTTTTAATACCTCTAAAAAGAAAGCAAAGGATTCTGCTTTACCGATATGCCCTAATGCTTCTAAAATTACTAATTTCATTTCTCTATCAGCTTTTTCATATGTCTGTTTAAGTATTGGCAGAGCCGCTTCATCCCTTCCAAAATGCGCTAATACTAATGCTCCTTGAATACGCACTTTTGTGTCATCATCATTTAATAAAGACCTTACAATTTCTAGTGAATCTTCATCTCCTTCTTGAACTAATGTGGCAGCAGCAAATCCAGATATTCCCCAGCGTTTATTCTTTAAAAATGTTTTCGTCATCTCCTCTGCTTTTTCATCATGCATCATAATCAATATTGAAAGCACATGTAATTGCGCCATCATATCAATTGCTTCTGGATACTGAGGAATTTGATCGACATGCCTAATATGACTTGGAGATAATACATTTATCAGAGGATTTTTCGAATTATCCCACATCCACATGCTATCTTTTTCTTTCAACATCTTAGATAAGATTTTACAGCTTTGTTTGATATTTTCTTGTTGCCCTATTAATCCTAAAGCTAAGTTTGCTCTTACATATTTATCTTTGGATTTTTTTATCCATTCTTTTGCTAAAGCTACTCCATATGACCCTAGTGATGCTATAGCCCCAGAAGATAATCTTCTGATATCGGCACTTTCAGATTGAATCCATTTTGAAAAATAATTGGAAGCTTCCTCTATAGAACAAAGCATACCAAGCCTTGCTGCTGTTATTGCAACAACTGGGTTGTTATCCTCCATTCCTTCATATACGATTTGTTTTATCTGCTTAGATGAACAAATATCTTTATAAAACAAAGATATTGCGTTATACGCGGATATCCTTACATCACAATTACTATCTTTTGCTAAAGCTAAAATATTTTGAAGAACTTTTTTTTCTTTTTGGTATGCAGCTACTTCACACATAAATTGCCTTAGCCCAGACCTTTCACTTTCTGCTAAAGCATTCAACTCTTTAACTGATAGCTTATCATAGATTGTTATCAATGCTTCTATAGCTAAGGCTTTTTCTTCATAAGTTGTAGCAGGACTAGCTGCAATTTCTCTTAAATATGAAGCTTGATCTTTCATATTTAATTTACCAATAGCTTTTATCAATTCTAATCTAACTAACCATACTCTTTCTTCTTTTAACAAACGTCTAATCTCATTTTTTAAAATAGCATCGCCATATTCACTTGCTAATTGCACTGCAACAGAGCGAATAATTGCATTAGAATCTCTCATAGCTTTAAGAAATACTTTTATTGCCCCTACATCACGTGTTAAATATGACCCAATGATACTTGCAAGACGAATAGAATATTGCGTGGATTTACTCCCAATATTTAAAATATTCCATGAAATATTTTCTAAAAATGTCCTGTCTAAATGATCTTTTTCATTTTCATCAAAATTTGTATGGATATAATCGATACCTTCTAATTCTTTCCCTTGAGCAAATAAACTCTCGATATATACTTTTTTTACTTGCATAGAATCTGGGAATTTTAAAACTGCGTCTTTAGCTTCTAGATAAGCCTTTTCATAATCTTCTATTAAAGTATGGGCGTATATCCTCCTAAGAATCTTTTCCTCTGATACTTCAGAAGTAAAAAGATAAGAGCTAAAAATAACTATAAGAAAAGTAAATTTTATTAGCTTTCTTCTCATAATTTCCTTTTACAGAAATGATATAAAAAAAGATACGATTTTTATGCCATGTGAGTTAATGGCTTTCCACCTATTAGATGAAAATGCAGATGATATATAGTTTGCCCAGCATTAGCACCACAATTAACCAATAACCGATACCCATCAGCAATACCAAATTCTTCAGCTAGCTTCTGAGCTACCGATACAATTTCTCCAAGAAGATAATAATCCTCTTTTTGAAGAGCTTGTAAATCTGAAATATGCTTTTTTGGAATGATTAATAAATGAACAGGCGCAACCGGGTTAATATCCTTTATTGCAATAATCTTATCATTTTCAAAAACTTTATCTGCTGGCAGTTTCCCTTCAATAATTTGTTCAAAAATTGTACTCATCTTTCCCCTCTTTTTTAAAAATGTAATTTAGTGCTTTTATGGCATCTTCTTTGGTTTCCCATATAGAAACAAACCTTCCTTTATGACAAAATATCGCTCCTTTAATATTCGATTTCTTTACCAAATCTTCTTCATGAAGACCTGCCCATTCTTCAGGAAGAGGGAGTCTAACCTCCATCTTTCTCAAAGAAGAAGGGGGGAATCCCTCTTAATTTCCAATG
>CAYUWE010000112.1:0-4678 GCA_964448255.1 uncultured bacterium
ACTAATTGTTTTATATTAAGCGAGTTAGAATAGAGGCTTAATTAATTTAATATTAAACACTTAAATAGTTATTGTCTTAATGCCAGCTTAATTAAGCCCTTATCAAAGAAATCTAAATGACATTCTGATTGCTTATTGATGCTATGCCTTTTGAGGGATCGTTAATTCAAATTCTTTTGGTTCCCTTTTAGGAGCAAATAATCCATGCATAAAACGGCATATTTTTGCTGCTATAGGGTTAGTTTTTGGGTTGGTAGGTGCTTGAGGCTCTTGCTCTTCTTCAATCGATAATTCAGTATCTTGAGATAAAACAGAGGTAGTATCTTCATCTTCTATTTTATGATTTCTAGTAACAAATGATGCTTCAGAAAAAGTATCTTCATTATCTTCACTAGAGTTCCATCTCTCTAAGGCATAAGCTGAAGTGCTTGTTGAAGGAATTATAGATTCTCTTGCTTCAATAGGCATTGTTAGAGCATCCATTTCATTGAAAAAAAATCGATCGAAAAGTACATTCTTAAAGCTATTGTCATGCTTTGGGGCATTTGGATCTCTTAGGAATGATGGGTCAATTTCTTCACCTTTACTATCCATACGTTGTAATAGAAAATTATCGTCTATTGATGTTTTTGATGGGCTATTTCTTGTAGAATCGCTTTCTATTTCGGATGAAGGGCTATTTCTTCTTGAGTCAATAGTTTCATTAGATTTGATAAAGTGATTGTCTTGGGTTCTTGGGTATTTTTTAAACAGGTAAGTTAATAAATTTTCTCCAGCTTTTTGTTTTCCATTAAAAGCTCTAGCTGTCAATAACTTGATTTTTCTTGAATTGGATAAACATGAAAAGGCTTTTGGATAAAATTCATCATAAAAAGTTGCGGCATTTTGAAATAATTCAGGTCGTGTTTTCCCAGTTATCATGGACTCAAAAGTTGTTTTTACTGTTGAATTATTAAATAAAGCTCTATTTTCTTGAAAACTTACATACGTAGACATAATTAATACCCCATTTATATTATTATTAAATTAAAACAAAGTAATGTCTATTATACATTAATTTGTATTAATTTTCAATTAATAATAATTAGACACAAGTGGTTGATAATGAGCTGATTAGACAAAAGCCTTCATCTCAACATTTTGAGGCTTAGGCATTTGTGCGCTTGACCTTTCTACCCTTGGAGATGGTAAATCTAAAGGCTTTTTAACCTTTAATGGGCGCATTTCAACATCTTCTTTATCTTGAATGTTTAATAAGAATTCAAAAGTTCTTTTAACTTCTATTGGTAGATCAGATTTATGTAGTTGATATATTTTTTTCATAATATATTTAGCTTGGCCAACTTCACCACAAAAGATGGTTATTAATTTATATTTTATCCATTCGAATAAGGAGTTCGGCAAGTTTTCATCTATTTGAAAGTAATTGTCTTCTAATTGTTTATCAGGAAGATATAGATTATAATCAGGGCCAAAATATATATATCCATAAAAGTCTTCGAAAAACAAGTTAGAGTCTAAAGAATAATCTTCTTTTACAGATTCTTGAAATAAGCCTAATATACGTTCATTATTTACTTCTGATTTTGTAAACTTTTCGCCGTGTTCTTTTTCATATTTTTTTTCAATGGTATGACCAACCCAATTAACCCAAGTTATGGGGTCTCTCATGGTATTGGTAAAACTAGTATTAATTTCAGCCATAACGATTTAATTTGGTTTAATTATAAATTCAGCTAATTATTATATAATAAAATACAGTTTAATTTCAATTATTATATAATATCGAATTAATATAATCTAAGTCTTGATTAATTAATAGGATATGCTTTAAACGAGAGGTTTTCCCGGTAATAATCTCTATATTGGATTTGGGGATGTTAAAGGTCTTGGATAGTAGGGTAATAAGCTCAATATTGGCTTTGTTTTTTTCTGGTGCTGATTTTAGGCGTATTTTTAGGTAGTTATTTTCTTTTCCAAGTATTTTGGATGATGATGATTTTGTGATAACTTTAATAGTGATTATTACGCCTTTAGTTGTTTTTTTTAGCATTTCTTTTGATAATTAGAGTGTTTTATTTTATCTTATATTGCATGTGAATTTTTTTTGAAATGGATTAAAAAAGTCATGTCTAATTTTATCAAAACTCTAAGTGGATCTTTGCTTATCGCTGGTACAATGATAGGCGCAGGTATGTTAGGCATACCTCTTATCACTGCTAAAGCTGGATTTGTTCCTGCTTTAATAATTACAGGGATTGTTTGGTTATATATGTTTTTAACTGGATTGTTGTTTTTAGAAGTGACTTTATGGACACATAGAGGTGCAAATGTCCTGTCCATGACACATAGATTTTTAGGAAGGCAAGGAAAATTAATGGCGGGGATGATATTTGCTTTTCTATATTACTGCTTGATGATTGCATATTTTGCTGCTGGAGCACCTATTTTAGCATCATTTTTACAACCTATGTTTCCGTTTTCTATTAGCGGAGCTTATTCCTTTTTTCTATTTGGTATTATCTTTGGAGTGATTGTTGGTATTGGTCTTAAAACGGTAAATCGAGTGAATTACATACTTATGATAGGGCTTGTTATTTCATATATTGCATTGATGTCTGGGAGTGTAAAAAGTATTGATGAGAGTAATTTATCTTTTTCTAATTGGCCATATATGGCTTTGGCTGTTCCTATACTTTTTAGTTCTTTTGGATTTCATAATGTTATTCCATCGTTATGTGATCACTTTAAAGAAAATTCAAAAGTATTAAGATATAGTATATTTTTTGGGTCAATTATTCCTTTAGTTGTCTATGGATTATGGCAGTGGTTAATTATAGGCTCTGTTCCCAAAGATTTAATTTTATCATCTTTGGATAAAGGTGAATCTATTATCTTTGCTATGGAAAAAGTAACTCATAATGCTTGGTTAATGACCCTTGGCAAGGTGTTTGGATTATTTGCTGTTGTTACTTCTATGTTAGGTGTTTCTTTTTCTGTTATAGACTTTTTAGGAGATGGCCTAAAAATGAAAAGAGAGGGAGTACACCGTTTAATATTGACGATATTGACCTTTTTACCTCCATTTATATTAACTTTAATTGATCCAACGATCTTTATGTTAGCAATTGGAATAGCAGGGGGATTTGGAGAGGCCTTTTTAAATGGTATCCTGCCAGCATGGCTTGTTTGGATGGGTAGGTATAAACATAAAATTAAGGCTGATTATAAGCTTTTTGGGGGTAAGATCTTATTAATTATTTTATTATTAGGTGGTTTTGCTGCTATGATAATAGAAGGATATTTATTAGGGTCTTCACATTAATTTAATAATTTATTTAACAAACGTTAACTAAAATATTGACTTTAATTCTAAATATTATTATAATGGTTATACTTTAATTTAAAAAGTCACCCTATTTCTCCCTTAAAACAATTAACCCAAAAAAATCACTTTTTTGGGTTTTTTTCTAACTCTTCAGGAGCTCTTGGATCTAATTCAGAAGCTGTCGGCGCTGTTGCAGGAAGAGGTACGTATTCAGCTTTATGTTTTTTAGCCGTTCTTTTGGGACGTTTGATCTTGTAATATACCCCTATTATTCCAAGAAGGACACCTACTATACCTATATAAAAATATAATGCTGAAGGAGCGGCTTTCATAAAAATAGGAGAAATAATAGGACCAAGAACACATCCTATACCATAGACTAAAGATAATAGGCTTGTAGCATATGTTGTATATATTGGATCGATTTTGTCACATACTTGGGTAATGCTAAGAGGGTAAAGGGTAAAACAAAATCCTCCTAATACAAATGATAGAATATATACATAAAGATGTAAGAATGGGAAAAATAATATAAATGCGCTTGGAATAACTATTAAAAAACTGGTGAATATTAGTACCTTTCTTCTATCAAAGATATCGGATAAATGGCCAATTGGCCATTGCAGGATAAATCCTCCAGCAATAGTAATTGTCATAATTGCTGGTACTGATAATTTATAGTTTTGAGCGAAATATGGAGTAAAGCTATATACTGAACTTAAGATTAATCCAGCCATAAAACATCCCCAAAAACCAAGAGGGGCTAGTCTAATTATTTCGAATAAACTTTTATGGGGAACTTCTTCTGCAATTTCTGGGGATTTAGTATATGTTGTAGCTACTGGTATTATTGAAATAGCACCTAAAGCTCCAGCTATTAAAAATGGTATTAGCGTTTCAATGTTTATTACTTGCAAAATTAATTGGCTAAATGATTGAGATCCATATAGTGCTATCATATAAAATGATAAGATTTTTCCTCTTGTCTCGGCAGTCCCTCTAACAAGAAGCCAGCTTTCTATAACGATATATAATGCAGATATTGAAATACCACCTAAAAATCGTAAAAACATCCAAAAGTAAGGATCGGTATACATACCTTGCATTAATACAGTCGATACATACAAGGAAGCAAATGCGGCAAATGACCTAATATATCCAATACGTTTTATTAATTTCTCTGCCTTTGCTGAACCTATTAAAAATCCCATGTAAAATGCTGAGTGAACAAGACCTATGAGAAATTCTGATATATGATCAGCTTTCAAACGCAAGCTAATAAATGTCATAAAAGGAGCGCATTATACTTTTCAATTAACCCTAAATATAACCCTTTCTTAAAAAAAGCAT
>CAYUWE010000113.1:0-4660 GCA_964448255.1 uncultured bacterium
TCTTTTTGAAGTATTTTCAGTCCTAGCTCACCTTCTCTTTCTATTTTCTTATTTATAAATACAACTATTAGAGATAACAATGCACCTATCCAACCTGTTCTACCTGTCATCAAGATAGCTATAAAAATAAGAATCCAACTATTTAAGTAAAACAATCTTTTATTTGCATCTTTTGATATTAGATAAGCTATGAATATCATACTGATTGATAAAAAAAATGCTAAGTCATAAGTCACACTCCCCGCTAAACCAAAACCTCGAAAGCCACCATATCGTTCCATTAATTCCATTTTAGATTCACTAATAGCAAAAATAAAATCTCTAAATGGTTCTATTACAAACATACCTAATATTATTAAAGATTGTATTAGTGATATTACAATAATCAAATGAAGAATTTCTTCAAAAGAATAGTTCTTAAGAAATAAAGTATAAAGTAAATATGAACCAATAAATGCTTCAACCAAAAATATAAAATATGCATAAGGTATAGAAAAGTCCATAGTGCCATGAACAGTAGTATAAAACAAACTAATCATAAAAAGTAATAGAAGCATACTTCCAAATAATAGGAATATCTTATTTATTTTAAAAAGTATTTTTTTCTGAGAAAACAGAGAAATTACATACAATCCAATTAACACTATAAGAATTAACTTTGAACTATTTACAGGTAAAAAAGAAAAGGGTATCCCAAAAACAAATAAAAATGTGATTAACACTAACCCATTATATTTAACACTCTTATAAAGTTTAGTTTTTGATATTTTCATATTAAACTCACTAAAGATTGAATCTGTTTAGCTACGCTAAATTCACTACTAAAATTTAAAATATCTTCTTGCTTTAACTCTAAATATTTTTTACTTTTTAAAATGTTAAAAGTCTCATCTTGTGTTTTTACCAAGAAGCCACTTCTTTTATCTGCTATAGCCTCCTTTACACCAAATCTACTATATCCAATAGCAGGACACCCATAAGCTTGAGCTTCAAGATATACTAAGCCAAAAGATTCTTTATATTGAGATAATAACCAAAATACATCCGCACATTTATAATATTTATATAGCTTATCTCTAGGTATTTTTCCTTTAAATATAACACTATTTTGAAGTCTATCTTTTTTTACCATCTCTTCAAATTCACTTTTAAATCTTCCATCTCCTATAATTACCCAAATAAAACAATCATCAATATTAAGAAGCTTTTTAAACAGCTCATACTTATCTAAAAAACCTTTCTCCTTTTCTATTCTACTTACACTAAGTATTATCTCTTTATTTATATTATGATATATACTTTTACAATCTACTTCTTTTTCTACAAAAAACTCATCATTAAGTCCAGAGTAAATAACCTTTATTTTTTTATCATCTTTAAAAGTTGTTTCTTCAAGAAATTTTTCTTTCATATACATACTTACAGCTACAATTTTTTTCGAGTTTCGTAACATATTATTATAGTTGTATTGGAACCTCATAAGTTTAAATAATACTGATGGTTGACTATAGATATTTTCTGGTTCACTTCCATGTAAAATAGGTATACACTTTTGTAAAATATTATCTTTAAAATATTTTCCAGCAATGAATCCAGCAGCTATATCATTTAAAATGATAGCATCGTATTCTTTTAACTTTATCTTTCTTACCTGTATGAAATAAGGTATGAACCATAGTTTTGGTACATGTGGAACTTTAATTACGTTTATATTTTCTAGTTCTGTAGAAAATGTATTATTTCTAGTTAAAAGTGTTACACTATAGCCCTGCTTTTGCAATTCTTTGCAATACTGATAAGCAACGATACCAGCACCTCCACCAAAAGGAGGAAACTCATGTGAGAAAATTAATATTTTCTTATTATTAGTCATCTATTGCATGTCTCATAGTTATTTCAATATTATTTTGTACAATATCTAAATCAAAATTTTTTCCAAACATCTCATCAAAAGCTATTAGCTTATCTGATATTTTATACGTTATTATCTCACATTCATAAGTTAATCCAAGGATTAAAGCGTGCATTCTTGCAGAGATTACAATTTTAGCTTGATCTAGTTGATTTACTAATATTTCTTTTGTATTTGTTTCTATAAGTTCAAGCTCAATATTGTATTTTTCATTAATATAATTTTTAAACTCAATTGAAGCACCTCTATCATCTTGTGTGGTGTAAAATAATTTAACTTGTTCAAGAGTGAAATTATTTTTTACCAAAAGTTCTATCCAACTTTCAAAAAAATTTTCTTTTGTTAAATTTATATTGTTATATCTATTATATACATTAAATGATATAACACCCAATAAAATATTTTCTTTTTCACTGTTTGTTTTTTTTGAAATTTTATTATGGATAAATGCTACATCATAAACAAATTTTGAATCAATATTAAATACTTCTTTTAATATTTTTTGTGATTTAAAATCTCGTACATATATTTTAGAAACTTTTTTGAATGAATATTGATACAATAGTTTATCCAAAAAACTAAACTTACTACCACTACCAATAGCAAAAAGAACTATCTCTTTATTTCCAAAAAGTCTAAGAAAAAAAATCCACATAGCCATTGCAATAGCAAAAGTATCATTAGACAATATAAGTTGTCCGCCACCTATAAATACCTTATCATATTTCTTTGTTGAGATTTTATATATTCTATATGTATTTTTTAATATCCATCTTAGTTTAGGAGAGATAACTTTTTTTAGTTTACTTGTAAAATTTCCTTTATTATCTCTTTTTTCATTGGCAATTATTTTTTTAGGACTATTTGTGTTTTTTGTAAAATCAACAAAATCAATATTCTTAATCCCTACATTTTTTAATAGATGTTGAAAAGAATCATTGATAGCTTGGTCACCAAGATTATCTGAATATCCCTCATTTATTAATAAAGTTTTCATAGAAGACTCTTGAAAAATAATTTAGTATTATTAATATAAAACTTGAAGTTTTCAAACAATGTATTATTATTCAAACTATGTGCTAAAAATCTACACTCATTTTTATATTTATTCAATTGTTCTTTAATTTTTTTATTTTTAAAACTATTTGTAATATTTGTCTCATGTCTTCTGTAAAAAGCTTTAGTTTTATCTGTATATTTAATTTTTCCATATTCTAAAGATTTTATGTAATATAACCATTCTCCATAAAATTTATATGTTCCATCCCAACCATTAACTTTTTCAAATATATCTTTTCTATGAATCATACCACAACTAGAAATGAAATTATCTAAAGAAAGTTCAAATAAACAATTATTTGTTTTTTGAATCTGTTTTTTATCATTTCTTGCTAATTTCAATTCTTTTCCAAATGGATCAATCAAAATACTATTACAATGAATAGACACTATGTCATTTGCATCAAATTCATTAATCATCACTTCAATATGGTTTGAAGCTAACAAGTCATCATGTCCTAATAATATAAAATATTCTCCATTTGATAAAGAGACACCTTGATTTACATTTTTAGAAATACCTTGATTTTCTTCATTTAAATATAGTTTTATTTTCTCAGCATAACTTTTTAATATATTCACTGTATTATCAGTTGAGTAATCATCTATTATTATAACTTCTACATTTTTGTATGTTTGATTTAAACATGAATCTATAGTTGATTTTATGTATTTTTCACCATTATATGTAAGTATGATTATTGATACTTTTTTATTCATATTAAACCTTAATTTATTTTGTATTTATATAAGTAATACATTGTAAAAAAATGCAACAAACTGTTAATTGCATATGCATAAGTTACACCCACCAAACCATGGAACTCAATAAAATACATACTCAATAAAATAAATGATATAGCAAATATTATCTCAGTACTGACAGTATATTTAACCATAGCTTTTGCAACCAATACATATCCGAACAGCCATCCAGCTACTTTTATAATATTACCTATCATTTGCCATAAAAACAACTCTCTCATTGCTAAAAAGTCTTTAGTGTATAAAATAGATATAATAAAATCTTTTAAAATAAACATAGCCAAAGATATTAAAAAAGCGACTGGTAAAATAATTTTAATAGCATCACTTAACTCCTTTGTGATATTACTTTTATGTTTAAGAGTTGATAATGTAGGTAAAAAATATGTAGCTAATGACGTTGTAATAAGTCCTAGAGACACTTGTGACAATACCCAAATCCCTTGCCAATAACCAGCTGCATTAATATTAATACTTTCATTTATAAAATCTCTGACTATGATTAGGGATATATTTGAGGCCAAAACTGCTGTTAAAGTAATCATAGCAAAACCAAAAAGTTTTTTTATATCACCTTTATCAATTTCCAAAAAGAAATTTTGAAGATTAAACCAGCTTTCATTTCTTAAAAAAACTACAGTTATGACAAATACTACAGATTGATTAGTTACATATGCTAATAATGCTCCTTTTATACCAAAGTTCGTACTTAATACTACTACAAGAACAAGTGAAATCAAACTAAGTAAAATATTTATAGATATATATTTTTTAATTTCTTTATGTCCATTTAAAATAGAAAGTAGCATAGTGTTTAATACAAAAAAAGGTAGTGTAAAAGCAAGTGTTTTTAGTACAAAAGCATAATCTAAACTTTTAAGTAAATAAATTGATATTTCACTTGAAAAGAAAAATAATAAAATA